>CAMNQO010000004.1 GCA_946549475.1 uncultured Bacteroidales bacterium | reverse complement strand
AGGAAGCCCAGGGCCAGCACCGGCACCATAATGGTGACGATGGGAAGGGCCATAAAGTCGCAGCCCATCTGATAGAGGCCGTCGGGAGCGCCGAATTTGCCGGTGAAAGAGTCGATCACCGAGAAGAAGTTGATGGTCCCGTGAAGGAGCAGAAAAAGAATCAGGAATGCGCCGGAGATGCTTTGAACAAGCTTTTTTCCAATAGAAGAAGTAATAATACTCGCCATGTCATTATTTTTAGCAGCACAAAGATACACTCTTTTTTTGAAAAAATCATAAGAATTGGGTACTTTTGCTGACCAAAAGAAACGATTATGTATAAAAGAGTATTGCTCAAACTCAGCGGCGAGAGCCTGGGAGGTCCCCAGGGGAAGGGAATCAGCGAAGAAGTGCTGGCCGCATACGCATCCGAAATCGCAGCCGCCGTCCGGGGCGGAGCCCAGATCGCCATCGTCATCGGCGGCGGCAACATCTTCCGCGGCCTGCAAGGCGTCGGCAAAGGTTTCGACCGCGTGGACGGCGACAAGATGGGGATGCTGGCGACGGTCATCAATTCCCTGGCACTGGCGATGGCCATCCGCAGCGAGGGTGTAGAGGCCGTCGTCTTCACCGCCACCCCGATGGAGCCCGTCGCGAAATACTATATGCGGGACGATGCCGTAAAAGTGCTGGAAAGGGGCGGCGTGGCCCTGCTCGCCGGCGGTACGGGCAATCCCTTCTTCACCACCGACTCCGGCGCGGCGCTGCGGGCGCTCGAAATCAAGGCGGACGCCCTGCTCAAAGGCACCCGCGTGGACGGTGTCTATACCGCCGATCCGGAAAAAGACCCCACGGCCGTCAAATTTGAAGAACTCTCCTTTGACAAAGCCATCGCCGACCGCCTGAAAGTGATGGACCAGACCGCCTTCTCCCTCTGCCGCGAGGGCAACATGCCCATCATCGTCTTCGATATGAACCGGAAAGGCAACCTAACCGCCCTGCTTGGCGGCGGCAAAGTCGGCACCCTCGTGCATGTGTAAGGAAAATATTGACCGGCAACTTGGCCGGGTCACTCTTGCGGTGATGCAAGGCAGAATTTGCCATTGTAATTGATGCTGTCGCGGTTGCGGCAGGAGACATTGATATAGACGGTCCCGTTGTCATAGACATTCAGTGTATAAACATAACTGTCTTCGTCGTTTTTGACGCCGAGGACAATGGTCCGGCAGTCTTTCTGAAACCCTTTGTCCTCATAGGAGTCTATGTTCCCTTTGAAATTAAGTCCCGTCCCGCCGCCGTAAGGAATCGACCACGCTTGCCCGACATACGGCAGTTGCGAAACGATGGTACTGCCATCCACGGTAATGGAATACGAACTGACGGTTTGCGCTTCGCCCCGGTGCGGAATCATATAGTTGACATCTATCTGGTAGGAACGCTTATCCAGCATATTCCGGATAGTTTGAGCATCAGCCTCTCTTTCTTCAGGAGTCTGCGCGCCAATCCCGCAGGAGGAAACCGAAAACAACGCCCCTGACAACGCTACGACAAATGTTCGAAAAAAAGAAAATTTCAAAGACATCATTTCTTCACTTATTTATATAATAATACTTGTTGATTCGTAACCTTCACCTGGCCCCGGACGCTATCAGTCATAGATAAGAACGACATAAAGAGTCAAATAATACCATCAATCCGCCAAATTTACAAAATTTTCATATCTTTGGGCGAAACCTTAACCCGAACAACTATGAGAATTTTGTTTGTATGCAACAATGCATCCATCCCGGGAAACGGGATCTGCACATCGGTCCGTACGACCGTCGCCCAACTCAGGAAAGCCGGAATAGACGCCAAGGTGCTTGCCGGTGAAAACGCCGACCTGGCCGGCCCGCAACCCGATTTCCGCCTCAAACGCTTCTATTTTCCCCTCTTCCAGCCCATCATCGACGCCAACGGATTCAGTTATGCCTCCCGCGACCGGAAAATCATCCGGCAGGCCGTGGAGTGGGCCGATGTCGTCCATATCCAGGAACCGTTTCTACTCCAGAAGACAGCCATCCGGATGGCCCAAAAGTTGGGAAAAGCCGTGACAGGAACCTTCCACATGTACACGGAAAATCTGCTTTCGGAGATTCCCGGCGCCTCGTGGAAATGGAGCAACCATCTGCTGATGCTCGACTGGAGGAACCACTTCTTCGACCACTGTTCCGACATCCAGTGTCCTTCACAGACAGTCCGTAACCTTTTGGAAGACTATGGCTTCAAGAGCCGTCTGCATGTCATATCCAACGGAATAGAGATTCCCGAAGAGCCGGTCACGGTCCGCACGCATGAGGGTCCGCCCTACCTTATCATCAATGTCGGGCGATTTGCCACGAAGAAAGACCAGATCACCCTGCTGCGGGCGATGCGCTACTCGCGCCACGCAAAGAACATCCAACTCCATTTCGCCGGCAACGGACAACTCATCCGGCAGTATGAAAGGGAAGCCGGCGCATTGGTGAAGGAAGGCATCCTGAAACACCGGCCGGTATTCGCCTTCTACAATGCGGCGCAACTCAAAGAACTTGCGGCACAGTCATACCTGTATGTACACTGCGCGACGATTGAGGTGGAAGGCCTCGGCTGTATGGAGGCCATCCGGGAGGGAACCGTCCCCATCATCGCGAAGGGCGAACGGATTGCCACTTCCGATTTCGCGCTTGACGAACGCAGCACCTTCCCGGTCAGGGATGCGCGGGCTCTCGCAGAAAAGATTGACTGGTGGATCGAACATCCCCGGGAGCGCAACGAGATGGCCCGACGCTACGCCGAATCGGCCCGAGGGTACTCCGTCGAAGCATCGGTGGAAAAACTGATCGCGATGTTCAGGCAGGCTTGAAAATCAGTTCATCCGGATATCATTTGGCAAAAATACAATTGTTTATTTCAATAAACAACCACACGCCTGAGAATTATTCGACGACGGAGACCGGGAAGAGGACGTCGGGTTTGTGGAAATAAGCAGATGTGTCGTCCGTCGGTACCAGTGAGTACCAGTTGACCGTAGCGTCCGGATGGAAGTCGGCACGGAAAACGCCCATCCAGAATGCTTTGGTGTCAATGCCCAGTTCCTGTAGTTCGGAGAGGGCGACGGAAGCGGCCACCCGGTAGCCGACGGGAGTGAGGGCGGCCTCGCAATCCAGCGTGCTGAAATTCCATCCGTAGTCAAAGGGCTGTCCGAAATGGGCCGCGTAGTCCATCGGACGGGCATACGGGTCAATCTCCGCACACCAATAGGAACTCATCAGCGAATCACGGCTGAAAAACACCTCGACACGGTCTTCATCATCCACCGTCCTTTCCGTCGGAAAATCCTCTGAAACGGTCATCGTGCTGTCCACCACCTCAAAGGAAAAGCACAGGCGCCCGTCCTCCACATGACAGGAAAACGCTGTCTCGTCGTCCAATCCGTCCCAGGGAGCATGCAACACCTTCACACTCCGGGGCTCGCCGCCGATGACAAAAACGCCGTCCGCCACCTTGGGCCTACAGGCAACCGCCCCTGCCAGCAGGGGCAGCATCCACAACAGGAAAAATTTAAGGCTGCGTCGCATCGGTCTGCGGGGTATAAGGGTAGGGATATTCGTAGTCGTTGTAGGTGGGAATATCAACCAGCGCCATCGGCACCAACTGGCGGATGCCTGCATCATTCCTGGAGCCCTGGGGCAGCAGCCCGCGGCAATGCCAGCCGGTCTCACCGTTGTAGCCCGGCCCCATCAGTTTGAAACCGATTTTGATCTTGTTCTCACGCGACATATTGAGCGTAAAACGGCGCAAGCGGAACTCCAGGATGCCCTTCTTCGCAGCCGCATAACGCTTGCCGGCCGCGTAGAGATAGTTGTAGGTCAACTGGACGGGAACATCCGCGTTGTAATACACGCGGTCGAGATTGCCGAACACATTCGAGCCCGGCGCGGAAGTGCTGCGGAAGTTGTACCAGGCCAGCCGGTTGTTCAAAGAAGCCTGCGCGTGGTCCAGATTGGCCGTCCAGTTGGAGAAGCGAGCGGAATCCACCTGGGTCAGTCCGTTGTGTTCCAGATACCGGTCGATGCCGGCATCGGAGAATGCATGCTGCCCGTCTTCATAGTTGGCCGTCCCGAAAGGCAGATAGCCGCCCGTCTGCGCACTGGGATCCAGATCCACCAGGATGTCAAGCGGTGCGGAATAATTCCAATGAGAGAGATAAAACTCGATCCTGCCGAAGAGCCAGCCACTGTCCGCAATGACACGAGCCTCATAAAGGTCGGCGTAAAGCGGGTCTGCGGGCGTCGTCATCGTCAACTGATGGGGGTGGGCCAGAAGTCTGAGACTGTACCACTGATCGACATCTCCTTTCACATCAATCGGCAGATTGTCATTGACGCCCCAGCGATGAACGCTACCGGAAGCCAGATTGATCTTCACGCGGGATGTGTACCCTTCCGCGAGAGGGACCTGGCTGGCAAACTCTTTGACATAATAATTGTTGTCATCCATCAGAACGGACAGGGCATAGGAGCCGGCATCCGCCGCCTGCGGCAAGGCCATATAAGCGACGATAATGCCATCCTCCGGAGTGACATCCACCAAATCGAGCCACAGGGAATTGACCTTGCGGCCGCCGAAGCAATGACGCAGGCGCTTGCTCTGCTCTCCGCTCTCGGATGAAGCCTTGGTGGAAATCAAGCCCAGTTTGACAGGATTACCCGAGACGGGCAGTTTGACTTCAAACCGGACTACGGGATTGATATGCAACGAGCCGCCGTTCTCCTCCGCCCATTCCGGAGTAAAAGCCAGTCCGCCATATTGGCCGACATTCTCCAGCCAGACGAAACTTCCCAGATGGGACAGGCTGGCGTTGCCGCTTTGGCTCTGACTGCCGAAATCACGCTTGCGCAAAGAAGGAAGCGTATTGGCGACCGCATCTTTAGCCAGAATGGCGATATCAAAGGAGGTATCTTCCACTGCGTTCCCTTCAAATACGGCAACGGAAGGGTCCGCCTCCACAGAGGTGAGGGTAAACACCGAAGAGACGCCTGTATTGTGTCCCGTCACGAGAATGCGGTCACCGCTTTCCCAGGAAGACTTGATGCCGGCGGCCGAATAGTCATAACTGACTTTGGAATCGCCGGAGAGAGAGGCCGTAATCTGCACTTTTTCGGCAGATGGCAAGGCTTGGTCCTCCATTTTCGCACAGGAGAACAACAACAGCCCGGCCATGAGGGGAAGGAATAATTGTTTTTTCATAACCTGTCGATTAAAATTCATCTTCATAAATATCCACACCCGGGAATCCCGGGTTGGTCACCGGAGAGCCGCCCATCACAAAGCGTTCGGGCGAGACCTCGACGGGGTGTATCGTCGGGGCAGAATAGGCCATCGGACTTTTTTGTTTAAAAACGGACATGGGATTATAGGATTAGGGGGTTATTCGGAAGCCACGAAAGGATATTCATAATCTTCGTAAGTCGGAACGGTCATCCGGGCCAGCGGCAAAACCTGCCGGATGCCAGAAGCATCCTTCCCGCCCTGGGGCAGCAGTCCCCGGCAATACCATCCGACCAGCGAGTAGTCATCCCCGCCCGGACCGATCAACTTGACGCCGTAACCGACGGAAGTCCCGCTCGCGTTCAGCGTAAAACGGCGCAGACGGAACTCCAGCCGCCCGATCTTGTCGCTGCCGTCAAAAGTCCCGTCCGCATTGATATAATATTTTGTCAATTGGTGAGGAACTTCTTCGGTATAATACTGCCGGGTCAGATGGCCGAACACATTCTGTCCTGCCGTCCCGTTAAATCTATACCAGGCCAGACGGTTGTCCCATGAAGAATTATTGTCCGCCCGCCAGTTGTTGAAACAACTGGAAGCCGGCTCCGTCATCCCGTTGTGCTCGAGATAACGGTCGATGTCGGTTGATGAAAACGCATAGAGACCGTCATCATATAACTCCGTGGAAGTGAGCGGCCAGTATCCGCCGACATTACCGCAAGACAACGCGAGATCCAGCGGCATCGAATAATCCCAGCCCAGCATTTTGAATTCCATATAACCGAAGATCCAGCCCTGGTCGCCAATCATCCGGACCTCGTACAGGTCTTTGTAGAGCGGATCGGCCGGCAGAGTGCGGGTCTCCATCAATGGATGGGCAAGCATCGGGATGCTGTTCCAGTCCGTAAACGCCCCGTCCGTTTTCATCGGCGTCGGGAAGGCGGTCAGTTTCGCCTGCGAGCCATAACCGGAGTAGGAGGTCATGTTTTTCTGAATCAGGTGTACTTTGCCGGCCGCCATCTCTTTCGTGGTGGTGAAAACGGGACTCACATAATAATAGTTGTTGCTCATCAGCAGGGACACGACATAGTTGCCGGCGCCGAGCGCTTCCGGCAGGGGCATCCAGGCATCGAAGATATCACTCGCCGGCGTGACGTCGCTGAGATTGAGCCAGAGCGAATTGACCTTGCGGCCACCCTGATAATGGGGAATGAGTCTGGCGGCCGTGGAGACCAGACCGATCTTTTTCGGCGTACCGGACCCTGTCGGGATTTTGATGCGGAAGTGCACGATGGGGTTGATGTGGAAAGTACCGTCACCGTGCGCTGTCGCCCAAGTTTGCGAAAATACGACATCCCAATAGGTGCTGACACCCTCCAGCCAGACATAGGATTCGATGTGGTCCAGATTGTTGTTGCCGGTCTGGGTCATTTCGTTGAAACAGACATTTTTCAAATCCGTCAGGTGGGTCATCGAAAGATGGTTTTTCTTTCCCAGCACGACGATGTCGAAAGAGGTATTGGCCGCATCGGGCTTTGTCCCCACAAAACGGGCCCTTCCATTGTCATAGACTTCCACGGCCTCGAACACATACGCTTGCGACTTCGTCTTGCCATAGACCAACAATTTGTCGCCCAGTTGCCAGGACTGTTTCAGCGCCCCGTCGGCATACAAATAAGCAATTTTGGTCTCGCCCGCTGTCGCATCCGCACCAGAACCGCCTTGGTTATCATCCACAGGGAGTCCGGCTACGATACTGATGATTTCGGCCGGCTCTTCGAGCTCCGCAGCGGCATTCTCGTCCGCAATGCCCGGTTCCAAGAAGTTGCGGTTGCAGGAGAATAAGGTCAGGAAGGCGACCATTCCGCCATATGCGATGATTCTTTTGATCTTCATAACGGCGCCCTCCTAAAAATTATCATTTCCTTCTACCCCCTCCTCGTTCCAGTCGGGAAGGTCATCACCGGAAGTAGTCAAAATGCTCCCTTCCACCTCTTCGTCCAGCGAACAGGAGACGGGAGACTCATAATATTGAGACAAGATACTCATAATCGAGAATTAGTCATTATATACATCATTGTGTCCGAAATCGTCCAGACTGGTATTGGGATCGACAGGCTGGGGATCCGGGTCAGGATCGGGTTGGGGACCGGGACCGGGATCGGGGTCCGGATCGGGATCGGGATCAGGGTCAGGATCGGGATCGGGATCGGGCTCCTCGTGCTCCTCGTCATCATCTACGCAATAGTAAGGATCAGGCGTATATTGAGGCATAGGATTCTTACTGCACGCCAAAGACAGCAACGAGCAGAAAATCAAAAGGGTCAGTAAACGGTTGATCATTTTCATAATACCTGTACTTAAAAAAGTCGTTTGTCAAAATTGGCATCCATATTTCCCAACATCGGAGAAATCCTGGCATATTTGCCCGCCTTTTTGATGAGGGCCTCGTCATAATTGGCCTTCCATCCCCCTTCGTCGGGCAATTTTTCAATGAGGGCATCCGCCTGGGCCTTCTTGCCGGAGCGGGCCAGGACGACAGCCTCGATCCAGTCTTCCGCCTTGTTGTCCACCAAGTCGTCATAGGGCTTGCCGACACCGAGATTGTGGGGCCAGAGACGCGACTCGGCCACTTTCTGAAGCGCGAGTTTGTAATTGCCCTTATCGGCCGCGTCCGCCGCCAGGTGAAGTTTGATGTCCCGGTACATGACATGACTGGCGGCCTGACCTTCATAAGGGAGGATGCGGATGTCCGTCATCACCTTTTCGGCCTTCTTCCATTCGCGGCAGGCAATCAACGCTTTGGCATAGACCTCGCCGATATAAAAATTGTCTTTGTGCCTGGCATAGTAAGGGGCCAGAATCGCTGCTGCATCTTTGTGGCGCCCTTCGTTCATCCTGCCGAAAGCGATGGAGCGGACATAGCGCCATTGAGCCGGATCCAACTTGACCGCCTGCAGCAAATCCGCCTCATTGTAGGCCAGCGAAGCGCGGTAGGCGTAGAAAGGGGCGTAAGGGATGTCTTTCAAATCCCGGACAAGGGCCTGGGCCTCGTCTTTGCGGCCGAGGTGGTTGTAGAGCGCCGACAGCAGGTACGCGGCTTTCCAGTCGGAAGTCTTTTCCAATGCCCAGGAAAGGGGCTCGATACTTTCCGTACGGAAAGCAAACACCTGGTCCATGGGCTGGCCCAACGCGGCTTTCAGCGCAGCCTCATCCTTATTCAGCCAGGCCGACCAGACAGTGGTCAGAATGTTCTGCTCCGGACAGGCCGCCAGGATGTCAGCAGCCATCTTACGCTCGCCCAAACCATTGAAAAAGACAGCCGTTTCCAGATATTCCTGCCAGTTCAACTCTTGCTGAATCGTCGCAGCAAGGCTGGAAGCGTCCATCTGCCCTTCGGCAAAACGGATAAAATCAGGGTAATGGTTGAGCGGGTCCAGAGACGCTATTTTCTTCAGCCAGGCCTCATCGGAGGTGGCCAGATAGTTCAGAACGCAAGCGGTGATATTGTTGCTGTTGCAAACCAGGGCCTTGTCGGCATAGAGCGCGGCCAACTCCTTCTCCCCTTTCTGCCAGTACAGGGCGGAAAGGCGGGTGCAGGCGGCCCCGCGCAATTCGGGGGTAATCGCTGCGATTTCATAACTGTCAAAGGCGTCATTCAGACGACCCAGCGCCTGTGCTGCCTGACCGCGAAGGTAGTTGGCCCGGGGGTCATAGGTATCGACGGCCAGGGCCTTGGATGCATCGTCATAGGCTTTCTGCCAGTCGGCGGCGTGCAAGGCAATCATCGCGGAAAGGTCGAGCGCGGCGACATTGGCCGGATCCATCTCGAGGGCTTTCTTTACATGCCAGGCAGCCTTGTCGTAGTAGCGCATGCCGATATAATACTGCGCAATCGTCACATTCCCCGGCAGGCTGTTGTCATCGTATTGGTCATTGATGACATCGGGACGCGCGAGTTTCTTCTCATCCTTGTTCCACAATTCAAGTCCGTCCAGGGTCACTTTTTCCACCTGGGCCGCACCCGGAAAGGTCCTGGACCAGGCGAGAGCCGTTTCCAAAGCGACGGTCTCGGAGGCGAGCACGCCCGAGGGGCCGCAGAGTTCGAGCAAGCCGGACAGGGGCTTGAGCGGGTAGATGCTCACGAGGGCGTCGTTGCCGGAAACCTCGACAGACGATACCGCCCGCAGATTGGCATCCTGCGCCGCACCGATGCCGGCAAACGGAAACCAGTATTCCTTGTAATCATCCGTCCCATAAGGCGTAAAGAGGAACTGCTTGTACGGGGTCTTGTAACTGTCAATCAGGTTTTGATTGAAGAGACGCCCGCTCTGCAATTCGATATACTGGGGTTTGTTGTCCGTCAACAGTTCCCTCCAGATGTCTCCGGCGTCGGACTGGGCCCAGGAAAAATACTTGCGGCCCACCTTGTCGTCACGCAAAGCGTAATGCATCATTCCGAAATCCTCATCCGCCCACCAGGAAGCAAACCAGCCTTTTCCGGAGCCGCCTGCGTGATAAGACTTGTCCATCCCGTAATTCTGCTGGCTGAGCCAGGAGAGGTCTCGGCCCGTCCCTTCTTCTATGGGAAAGGAGAAAGTCTTGCCGTCGTGACCGATGGCATAGGAAGCGGGATAGAGGATGCGGGTATCGGGGGTCGCCTTGACGCCCGTATTGATCCAGGTATAATAGGGTTGGAAATCCCCGCTGGCATTGTGCCAGAATGTCTTGGTCGTCACCCAGGCTTTGTCTTCGGGCAGGTTGATTTCCACCGTCCAGCGGGTGCGGGTCAGCAGATCCAGCACGCCGATCCAGCAGCTCACGCTGCCGTCCTCCTTGGTCGCGGTGGTATAATCCACCGGGAAAGAGCAGGAGGGCGCGTGGCCGATGACACCGAAATTGAACTCGATGCCGCCGCTGGTCCAGGGCCCGCGCAAGGAAATATCGCGGAATTTGATGGCATCGTTGTCGTAGAACAGTTCCTTTCCCTGTTTCTTGTCATAGACGGACCAGATTTTGCCGCCGACGCCGGGCAGGATGCGTACCCGCAGGTATTCGTTTTCGAGGATGACGGTCTTCCAGGTCTGCGGAACACCTTTGTGCGAGAATTGCTCAAATTTATAATAGGGATAAATGTGGCTGTCGTGAGGCACCGGATCGGGATCCGCAAACGGATAGGTCACATAGACGGTATCTTTGACGGTCACGGTCTGCCCGAAGGCCAGCACAGGCAACAACAAAAGGCCCAATACAAATACTTTCTTCATCTTTTCAATACTTTCTGAAATTGTACAGTTCAGTACCATATTCGTTAATAAACGCCACATCGCGGAACTTCTGATAATAGGCATCATTAATCCAGAAGGCGTAGGTATCAACATTTTTGATTCCGTAGGAAGCGTAGGTTTTCAGGTCGCTGATGACGACAGACTTGTTCCACGGGAGTTTGGCAAGGTTGTTTTTATCCCAGTTGCTCGCCATCGATTCGTCCAGCCAATACTCCAGTACCTGGGCCGTCCCGGCAGGAAAGACTTTCAGATTGTCCCGCAAAGCATCGAGATATTTACCGTTGGTCCAGCCGAGTTTACCCGTTGCAGAACGCTCCGAAAGCGGCTTGTCCCAGTTTCGGTAGAAGGGAGCGAACTGGAGAAAGATTCCCTCATCGGGCTTGACCTTCGCGGGGGCAAGGGTCGTTTCGGCATACGCCAGATGCGCCAGCGTAGCCTTGGGATCCATCGTACGGAGGGCCTTGATGACGGCGTTCTCCACCATCAGCGCCTGCTCGGAAGCGGAATACGGCTCGCAGTCGGGACAGTGGCATTTGTCGCCGCCGTCGTCCAGCCAGAAATAGTATTTCCCGTCCGTGGGCTGGAAATTGCTCGCGATCTTCACCGCATTCTGGCCGACCACCTTCATCCCCTCCACGCTGGAAGGACAGAGGTTGTAATCCTTGGTACGCACCCCTTTGCTGTCCATCCGGAAATACTCGGGATGCGTGTCGAACAGGTCGCGGGGAAGCAGATGGGAGGCCATGTGGTCCTGGAACTGGATGGCGATACCGGCCGACTCGCAGTCGGAGCGGAATTTCTTCCACTCATTCGAGTTCAAGTCTTCCCCGGAAACGCTGAACATATTGAAGCCGTTTTTCCGGGCCAGATTGAGCCAATCCACATACTTCTGGCCGGCGATATCCGACCAGGCCAGCAGGATGCCCCTTTGCGCAAAATAAGGGTCGGCAGGCTTGGGCTTCGGGGTATAGGGCGGCAGCCCCTCCGATTTTTCACAGGCGAGAGACAAAGCCATGAGCGCTCCGAAGAGGATAATCCTGACGATATTTTTTAATCTTGCCATTCGTAATCTTGATAAGGGGGCAGATAGACTTCGGCCATGTCCACCAATTGACGGACCCCGCCGGTCTTGGGCCCCTGGGGAAGCAGGCCGTACAGGAACCAACCTTCAGCCGAGCCGGATTTGTCCGAAGACATCAACTTGAATCCGACGCGCATCTTGGATGCGGCCGTCTTTCTGGCTTCCAGGGAGAAGCGGCGCAGACGGACCTCAAGCACGCCGCGCTCGTGAACCGGATCCAAGGTGCCCAGCGCCTTGACATAGCGGTCGGTCAACTGGTCAGGAACTTCTGCAGAGTAATACATCCGTTCGAGATTGGAGAAAATATTCTGGCCATTTACACCCTTGTATTTGTACCATCCCATCAAGTTCTTCCCGGTCACGGCATCGCAAGTCCAATCGTAGAAACCATCGACGCCATTGGACAGGCCGGCCGTTTCCAGATACCACTCGATGCCCATCGGGCTCCAGAACAATTTTCCGTCTTCGTTCTTGGTACCGTTCTCCCCCGTAACGGTAGCGCCCGTCGCGGGATTGCCGTCGATATCGAACATCAGGTCGAAAGGCAGGGAGTAGTTCCAATAAGGCATAACAAACTCCATCTTGATGAAAATCCAACCACTGTCGGCATAGACATAGGCATCATACAAATCCCGGTAATAAGCATTCTCTGGAGGAACAAGGGCGACAATCCCGGGATGAGGGATGGACCACTCGTCCGTACCGGACACGCCGTCCAGGGTAATCTTGGGATTGACCACCTGATTGGTCGTGACATCCTTGAGCGTCCAGTTGTCAGGACCGATGGTGATGACATTCATCTTGCCCGTCAACAAAGTCTTGCCGGACATGTCGATGGTCTTTTCCAGGTAATATTTCTGATCCACGCGCAAAATGACAGTCAGGTTCTGCCCCGAAGCGAAGACGATATTTTCCGCCGGGAACATCATATAGGCGGTCAGGTCTCTGTCCTGCGCGATGGTGACATTCTTGAGTCCCAGGCCGAAGGCTGTCGTCTTTGCGCCATTGAGCGTCGTTTTGAAGGTCGCCTGGGTCGTCTTGAGCGAAATCGTGCTCACCTGATGTCCCACCATGGAAGTCGGCAGGGTGAGGCGAAGTTTGATGCAACCGTTCTGGAAGCAAGTACCGCCGTGAGCGCCGGCCCAGTCCTGGGAGAAAGTCACATTGGCATAATCGCTGACATCCTTCAGCCAGGCGTTGTACTCCAGATGGGCCCGTGAGCCGTTCCCGTCCTGCTGCTGTGAGGAATAATCCCTCTGCTCCAATGCGGAGACCGTCGTATATTTGTCGCCCGGAAGCAACATCGTCACCGTCGTGGATGTCATCGCGTTTCCGGCAAATACACAAGAACTCGCACCATATTGTTTGATGCTATAGACCTCCGTCTGGGTGCCATCCTGGCTGATCAGGACCAACTTGTCGGAAGCATTCCAGGAAAGCGAGGATTGCGTATCGCTATCATTGATGTCAACTTTGGAAGACTCTTCAACAGACACCGTCAAGGTGGCTTCACCCCCCTGGGAGACATCTGCACCGACAGGCTCTTCCAGAACGGATGAACAGGCGCAAAGGCCCGCCATCACCATGAGATAGAAAAGAACTTTTTTCATAAACAATTATTTTGTGTAATTCAAAAGGCCGTTGCCATAATCCTTTACGAACTGGATATCGCCGAAGGAGTTTAAATACTCCCCGCCAATCCACATGCCGTAGGTGACGATGTTACGGATGCCCAGGCTCGCATAATAGGCGATGTCCTGCTGATAAACGCTCGGATACCATTGCGCTATCTTCTTGACAGGCTTCTTCCAGCCACTGCTCATCGTCACATCCAGCCAATATTCGAGGACTTCAGCCGTCTCCGCCGGGAAAATCTTGAGATGTTCCTTGAGACAATCCGTCATATAGCCGTGCGTCTGGTAATTGCCTTTTCTGGCCGAGGCGTTGGCGATGGAATAATCCCACCGGCGGTTGATCGGGGCAAACTGAAGGAAAATCCCCTCCTTGGGCGACACCTTCGTGGACGGATATTGCATCGTGTTGTCATAGAGCAAGTGAGCCAGCATCGCTTTGTCGTCAAAGGACCGGAGCGCATCAATGACGATATTTTCGACGATAAGCCACTGTTCGACATCCGTGTACTGTTTGCAGTTGGGGCAGTGGCACTTCTTGCCGAAATCATCGCCCCAGAAATAATAGCGGTGATTGGTGGGGGCATAGGCCTTTCCCAATTCGACGGCATTGTCATAGACCCGCTGCTGGACCTCGGGGTTGGTCACGCAGAAGTTGACATCATCTACGCGGACACCGTTTTCGTTCATCCTGAAATACTCCGGATGGGTTTTAAACAGGGAACGGGGAATCAACTGCGACCCCATGTGGTCTTCGTAACAAATCCGGATGCCGTTCTGCGTGCATTTGGCCACATAATCCTTCCAGGTCTTGCCGCCGATGGACGGAAAACCGTTTACGCTGAAGGTGTTGATGCCGCAGGTCTTGGCCAGGGCTATCCAGTCCAGCGTGACGACATCCTCCCAAGTCAGGATGATGCCCCGGGTCTGGAACCAATGGTTGTCCACCGGCCATTCCGGCTCCTGCGGCTCATCCGGCTCCTGCGGATCGGGTTGAACGGGGTCGTCCGGCCCGGGCTCTTCTCCCGGGGAGCCGGGATCAGGGTTCTGCTCATCATCTTCATCCACGATGATGATACCCCCTCCGCCGGCATCCTGCCTGGCGGTACTTTTGTGATAGGCAAGCCAAGCAGGATCTTTCTCGGTACAAGAATTGGCTGTAAACAGGAGGGTGAAAACGGCCAAAAGAAGAATAATGGATTCCGCTCGTTTCATGGTTCTCATTTTTGGGGTCTGAAGTCACGGAGGGCCCGGCCGTAGTCCGTGATACAGGAGACATCCTTGTACATATTGAGATAATCCACATCGATATATACGCCGTAACTGGTGATGTTGCGGATTCCGTAGGAAGCATAGGTTTTCAGGTCGTCCATAAAGGCCGCCTTGGTCTGCTCATTCCAGCCCAGATCCTTGGCAGGCTTCTTCCAACCGCTGCGCTGGGAGACGTCGAGCCAATATTCGAGCACCTGGGCGGTCTCGGCCGGGAACACTTTGAGGTTGTCCTCCAACATGTCGAGATAGTCGCCGTGCGACCATTTCTGGTCGGGACGGATGGCATCGCGCTTGGAGAGCGGCTCGTCCCAACGGCGGTAGAAAGGCGCCCATTCAAGGAAAACGCCTTCGGCGGGCTTGATACAGGAAGGAGCGGGGGTCGTGCTTTCATAGGCCAGATGGGCCAGGACCGCCTCGGGATCCACGGTACGGATGCCTTCGAGGATGGCGTTCTCGTAAATCAGGCCCTGGTCGGAAGCATTGTAGTTCTTGCATTTTTCGCAATGGCAGATGCCGCCGCCGTCAAAGAGCCAGGTATAATAGCGGTGATTGGACGGAGCGTATTTGAGGGCAAACTCCGCCGCATTCTTGCGGATGACATCCAAAGCCTCCTGGCAGGAAGGGCAGCCATTGGCGTCGTTGCGACGCACACCGTTCTCATCCATACGGAAATACTCCGGATGTCCGGCAATCAGGTCGCGGGGCAACAACCAGGTCATCGCGTGTTCCTCATACTCGAAATCGATACCGTTGTCGATGCATTTCTGCTTGAACGCGGCATATTCGTCGGAAAGATAGTCCGTCCCGCAGACGCTGATGGTGTTCATCCCGGTCTCCTTCATCATTGCCAGCCAGTCGAGTTGGTCGGGATTCTTGATGTCATCCCAGGCGACGACGATGCCGCGCAACTTGAACCAGGGTTCGTCTTCCCGGGCGGATTTGCAGGAAAAGAGGGACAACAGGGGCAGCAAGGCCGCCAAAAGGAAAAAATTATGATATTTGTTCATAACAATATTGGTTAAAGATTAATAAGCATCGACAAACTGGGGCAGGCTCAACTCGTACATATCCACAAGCTGGCGTGCGCCGCCGCTGTATGCGCCCTGCGGAAGCATGCCGTGCATAGGCCAGCCGGCGCCGCGCATGTATTTCAAGCCGAAACGGCACTTGTTGCCCGTCATATTGAGCGTCTTGCGGGAGAAACTGCACTCGAAGACGCAGCCGTCGGGCACCAGGACTCCCGGAGCGCCGCCGTCGGCCACCTGTCCTTGTGCGTAGCACATCTTCTTGGTGATGTCACCTTCATACTTGCGGATCAGATGTTCACTGTGATCGGAATACATATTCTGACCGTGGGCTCCCTCATAATGGTGCATATAATTGTAATCCCAGCCGGACAGCGCGTTGGAGGTGAAATCAAAGACATTCTCCAACATGGGATTGTAAAGTCCCTGCTGTTCGAGCAGCCACTCGCAGCCCATATTGCTCCACAACTGCTGGACATTGTCCGTTCCGTACACTTCGGGCGTGGTCGCAAAGCCACCGGTACCCGGGTTGCCGTCCACATCGAAGAAGAAGTCGAAAGGCATGGAATCCCGGTAACCGTTGCAGACGATATAGAAATAGATGTAACGGGAGTCCGCGACGACCTTTACCTGCCTGAGGTCCGCATACTGGGTATAGACATTGTTCGGACAGGTCAAGGTCTCCACGCCGTCGGCCGCATCCCAATCCGCATACTCCCCGTCAATCACGATACCTGCATCGTCGCTGCGGAGGAAGTCGATGCTGATGGTCGGACGGGAAGGCATCTTGGCATTCTGCACATCCGTAATGTTGATGACGGCCTTATAACTGCCATACGGGACATCGACATCGGTGCTGAGCGGAAGTTCCACCTTTTCCGAGCCGGCCGGGATGGTGAATGTCTTGCTGAATGTGAGTTGGTTGATAGTGGAGGACGCATCCTTTTCCAGGGTCACCCGGACATCCTGGCTGGTGGCCTCGGAAAGACGGAAGATGAGTTTCGTCTTGCCCGTCTTGGAGCCGAAAGGCTCTACCGGACTGTCATAGGTGAGGGTCGGGAGGAAATCGTAGTCATAGTCAAGGCGCACTTCGCTGGCGGATTTATCCACCACGGCCCCGCCACCGCTCACCGAAGAAATCTTGATGACCGTCTGGTAGGTGCCGGATGCAAGACCGCCCGGATTGGCCGTGATGGTCTGCGTCTTGCCCGACACACCGGCCGGAATGGACACTTTCTTGGTGTATTTGGCCGGCATCAGACCGGCGTATCCGGCCGCCGCCTTGCCGTCGGCCAGGTTGACCGTCACCGTCTTCGATGCAGGCGCGGACAAGAGGACCGTCAGTTTGGCCTTGCCGGTCTCGTCATACTCGTCTTCGACGACCAGCGACACGCTCACATTGGAGCCGCCCGGAGAGGCCCCCTCATTCGGATCACTCTTTTTACAAGATGTCAAGGCCGTGCATACGCACAATGCGCTCAATACCGCAGTAAATAATATTTTTTTCATATCGTTGCCATTTTATTCCCAACCGGGATTTTGTTCAAGATTTCTGTTTTTGTCGATTTCTGACTGAGGAATGGGGAAAAGATAATGCTTGTCCGGGTCGAAAGTCCTTGTCTGGAATACCGGATAGGTTATGTTTCCATTCTCATCGACGGCCACCTTGTGTACCTTTCCGTTATCCACCTTCTCCGCAATCATCCAGCGACGGACATCCCAGAAACGGTGGTTTTCAAAGCACAACTCGACCTTGCGCTCGTGACGGATTTTCTCGCGCATCTGGGCCTTGGTCAGTCCCTCGGGCAGGTCATTCTGACCGGCACGCTTGCGGATGGCGTTGACATATTTATATACGGTGCTGGTGGGACCGCCGAACTCGTTGTAGGCCTCCGCGGCATTGAGATAGAACTCGGCCGTACGCATCAGCGCAAAACGACGGTAAGTCAGACCGGCGTGCGTCAGGAGGTTGTGGTCCTGGTCCAGATACTTGTTGGTAAAGTAGTTGGTACGGACGATGTTGCCGATGTTGATGTTGTCCAGGCCATTGGTCGAAATGTCGATGGGACGGCCTTGCAGCATGGCTCCATGATAAAGGATGCAACTGTAGAAGCGGTCTTCGCGGCCATTCCAGGGATGGAGCGGATCATAGTCGGTGGCGGCGGGATTGATAATCTGGGTGTTGTTGTCACGATAGCCCAGGACGGGAATCTCATTGCTGGTCTTCATCTCAAACTCGTCCACCATTTCCTGCAGGGGACCGTCCACGTTGAACGCGCCGTAACCAAGCGGCATGGCATACACATCCCACCAGTAACTCTCCAGATAGTAGGCATTGTTGCACCAGATGACTTCTTCCTGGACGGCCGGCTGGTTGAAAAGGAAGGAATACTTGAGGGCCAGCGTGTGACCGGCGTCTTCCGCCGCCTGGATCATCTCGGCGTTGGCAATGGCCGCTTCTTCCCAGAGGGAGGTGTCGTTGGTGGTATTCCAATACGGGCTTGCCCAATAGAGCAGCAGACGGGCCCGGATGCCGTCGGCCACCAACGAGGTGACGCGGCCGAAATTGGCGTCGTCGTGCTTGACGGGAAGATAGCGTTTGGACATGGCCAAATCATCGAGAATCTGCTGGACGGTCTCTTCTGCGGTGGCTCGCGTAATGGCTTTGAGTTCTTCCACGTCGCTGACCCCCAACGGCTCGGTGATCAGCGGAACGCCGCCCCACTGCTGGAACAGCAGGAAGTAGAAATAGCCACGGAGGCAATATGCCTCGCCCAACAGGCGTTCCTTGCGGTTGCTGGTACCCGTGGACATTTCTTCCGGAATCAAATCGTAATTCTTGATGAGCACATTGCAGCGGCGGATGCACGCATAATAATCGGACCAGTTGCGCTGCATCGGCATGGCCGTAGGGTTCCAGTTGCCAAGGTTGAAATCATAGGGCGACTGCGTCTGCGTAGAACTTTGCTGATAGCCGATTTCATCCGTACCGCCACCCAGTTTGTAACGCCCCTGCAAATCTTCGGTACAGGTCTGGAAATCCGGCAAAAACGCGTAAGCGTTGTTGAGGTACTGTTCTGCGGTTTCGATCTTGGAGAACACTTCCTGCTCCGTAATCCTGTCACTGGGATCACGATTGAGGAAGTCGCAGGAAGACAGGGCCGCAGCGAGCGAAAACAGTGCGATAATGGAATATATCTTTTTCATAACACTTCCTTTTTTAGATGTCAAAACGAAGTCCGATATTGAAAACACGCTGTAGCGGGTAAGGCAGTGTACCGCTGCCGGCGGATTCCGGGTCGCGGTCCTTGAGCCAGAGGGTATCGAACACCGCCACATTCTGGGCGTTGAAATACACGCGGGCGTTCTTGATTCTGATCTTGGATGTAACCCTCTCGGGGATGTTGTAACCCACTTCGATATTACGGATTTTGAAATAATCCGTTTTCATCAGGAAATTGTCGGTAACGACCGTATTGTTGGCCGTAGAGTGGGCGGCAGGGATGCGGCTGGTGCGGTTGGTCTTGCTCCAGCGCTGGTTCTGGATGACACTGCTGGCGTAGGTATAAAGCATCGCCGAGCCACCGAAAGCCGCATTCATCATGATGCTGAAATCAAAATCATACAGGTTGAATCCGAGCGAAAGACCGGAGGTAAAGACGGGGATGTTGGAAACCTTGATGGGAATGCGGTCGTTCGGGTCGATCACACCGTCGTTGTTGACATCCATATACTTGATGTCACCGGGACGGACGGGACCGAAGGTCTGTCGGGGACTGTCCTCGATTTCCTGCCAGTTCTGGAAAATGCCGATGGCGTGATAGCCGAGCAAATTTCCGATTTCAAGCCCCTTGAGAGACTGATAATCGTAGGCCGGGGTCGGCTGGTCGTTTTCCAGCACGACATTTTTCGCATAGGTACACTGGAAATTGACGAAATAACCGAACTTGCTGTCGATCTGCTGATTGACACGGATCTCACCTTCGACACCCTGATTCATCACCTTGCCGGTATTGCGGGAAGCGATGTTGGTGATGCCGACATAACTGGGAATATTGCCCGGCGGCGTCAGGATGTTGTCACGATTCTCGCGGAAATAATCAAAGGTGATATTCAAGATATTGTTGCGGAACAACGAAATGTCGATACCGGCATTGAGTTTGCGGGCGACCTCCCAGGTCACGTCCGGGTTGCCCACCTGGCTCTCGTTGTAACCGCCGGCAGAGGTCGTACCGTCCGTCGTCTTTCCGAAATAGACATAACCGCCGCCATTGAAAGCGGGACGGGCGCCACCCGGAGTATATTCGGTCACATAGAGCCAACGGGCACCGCCGACCTTGTCGTTACCGACCGTACCGTAGGACGCGCGGAGTTTGAGTATCTTGAGCCAGTTTTGGGCGTCCTTCATCCACGGTTCGTCACTCATCACCCAGCCGAGGGAGCCGGAAGGGAAGACGCCATAGCGTTTGCCGGCCGGGAAGTTTTCCGAGCCGTTGAAACCCAGGTTGAACTCGGCAAAATAACGGTTGGCGTAGTTGTACGCCACACGGGTACTGATGCCCTGATAGGCGTAAGGAAGTTGGAACTGGATGTTTTTGAGGGTCCGGTTGCCCAACACCTGCGCGCTGACATTGTGGTCGCCGAAACTTCGGTCATAGTTGAGACGCAGATCATAGTACATGAAGCGCTCGACATAACTGCTGCCGGACAACACCAGACGGCTCTTGGTCGTATAATCCTGATAGATGGGCTGGCCCGAAGCATCCTCTCCGCGGAACCAGAACTGGTCGAAATCCTGCGACCAGACATGGTTGACATAGTTGTAGTTTTCAAAACTGAAATACAACTGGACGCTCAAACCTTTGGTGATGAAATCCAAGGTATGACGGGCTGAAACCGTACCGTTGGTCACATTGGTGTTGGTGGTGTAGTAACCGCCCTGGGTAATCAGACCATAGGGGTTGTTCTGATAGGGCATCTCAAGGGCGCTGCCCGCCGCCAGTGTTCCGTTGGGGTTCCAGATGGCCTGCGAACTCGGCAGACGGGTGGTAATCACCTGGAAAATACGGGTAAAACTGCTGCCCGGCCCCACCTTGGTCTCCAAACGGTGGGAAAGGTCCACACGGATGTTGAGCATCTTGGTCGCATCGATGTCTATGTTGGAGCGGAAGTTGAAGCGGTCAAACTTAGGCGTCATCCCGTAGTTTTTGCGAAATTCGTTCTGGTGGTTGATCAGCGTACCTTGATTGAGATAACTGCCGGAAATGAAATAACGGACTTTGTGGCTCTTTCCTACGGTACCTGAGATGTTGAGATTGTACTGCTGCTGCCAACTGAGTTTCTTGAGCACGACATCAAACCAGTTGGTATTGGGAAACTGATAGGGATCGCGGCCGGAAGCGATGATATCCAGCACTTCTTCCGTATAACGGACGGGCTGGCCGTCGTTGGCGTCCAACTCCCGGTTGTACATCGCCTGCTCATAGGAAGTCATTGTCCGGGGCAGACGGATGGGCTGCTGCATGGCTCCCTGGGCCGAGAAGGAAATTTTGGGTTTGTCGTTCGTACCGCCGCGCTTGGTGGTGACGACCACGACGCCGTTCGCACCCTGGATGCCGTACAAGGAAGACGAAGAAGCATCCTTCAGGATGGTGACTGACTCGATTTCGTTGGCATCCAACTGGTCAAAGTCGGATTTGTTTCTGGGAAGACCGTCGATAACGACCAAAGGAGAAGAATCGCCGTATGTACCCAGACCCCTGACATACAAGGAAGAGGCATCTGCGCCCGGCTCTCCGGAACTTTGCACGGTGACCAGTCCGGGCAGTTTGCCGGCAAGCGCGTTACTGATGTTGGCGACAGGACTTTGGATCAAGTCGCTTGTCGAGACGGTCGAGACGGCACCCGTGATGGAGCGGCGGGTCTGCCGGTTGTCCATACCGACCACGACGACCTCATCCAGGAACAGGGCGGCTTCATTCATGGTCACATCGTACACGGCCCGGTCATCGACGACGAAAGAAACATCTTCATATCCGATGCCCGAGATACGGATGGTCGCACCCTTCGGGACTTTGATTTCAAACTCTCCGTCCACGGATGTGACCGTACCGTTCTGCGTCCCTTCCTGAAGGACGACCGCACCTATGACACTCTGGCCCGTTCCGTCTTTGACAACGCCTTTGATGTTCTTGCTTTGAGCAAAGAGCGTCAACGAAACCAGCAGGCTCATAAGTATTACTGACAATTTACGTTTCATTGAATCGTTTATTGATGGGTTATTATTTATTATAGGTTCTTGTTTTTCCAGTATGCTTCTATCTCTTCCAGGGTCTTGCCCGTCGTCTCCGGTACGAGTTTCCACATGATCAGCATATAGGGCACGCACATCAGCGCAAAGAAGAGGAAGGTGCCGGCAGGCGTGAGGTTTTCGAGAAACCACGGGGTAAGTTGGCCGATGAGATAGGTACCCACCCACAGGGCAAATCCGGCGATGGACATCGCACGGCCCCTCACCCGGTTGGGATACATCTCGGAGAGCAGGACATTGACGACGGCACAGATAGAAATGGCGCAGCAGAAGATATACAGCAGGAAGAACACCAGCAGGAAAGTGTTGCCCAGGCCGAGGGCGGAACCCGCCGCAAAATAGACCGCGATGCAGACCAGACAGACGATCATACCGCTGACACCCCAGTATATCAGATTCTTGCGACCCACCTTGTCGATGATGAAGACGGCCAGGATGGTGGTCAGCATATTGACCATGCCCACGAGTACCTGGCTGAACATCGAGTCGCCGCTGCTCAGGCCGGCGTTCTCGAAGATGGACGGGCCATAATAAAGCACGGCGTTCACGCCCATGAACTGACCGAGGATGGCGATGGCAGAGCCGATGAGCACGGCTTTGAACAGTCCGGGCTCAAGCAACTGGCGCCAGCCGGATGTATCGCCGTCTTTGGAGACGGTCGCCTGTGCCGCGGCACATTCGGCTTCGGCCGTCTGCCCGTTGCCGCTGATACGCACGAAGAGGGCACGGGCCTTGTCCAGGCGTCCTTTGGTCACCAGCCAGCGGGGACTCTCGGGGATGAGCAAGATAATAAAGAGGAAAAGCAGGGCGACGACGGACTCGCTTCCCAGCATTCCCCTCCACATCTCATCAGACATCAGTTTCGCCCAGAAACCGCCGTACTGGACAGTCCCGGCGGACTTGAGGATGAGGAAATTGGCCAGATAGGCCAGCACGAAGCCCAAGGTGATGGCCAATTGATAGAGGGCCACCATCGTCCCACGGATCTTGGCGGGGGAAATCTCGGAAATATAGATTGGGGAAACGATGGAGACGATGCCGATACCGACACCGCCGACGATGCGGTACACGACCAGCGAGTCGAAGCCGGAGCAGACCGCACAGCCGATGGCGGAGACGCTGAAGAGCGTCGCGGCGATGAGCATCGTCAATTTGCGCCCGATCTTGTCGCTGAGCCATCCGGCGCAAAGGACGCCGGCGATGGAGCCGATCAGTGCGCAACCCACATACCAGCCCTGGTGCATCGCATCCAGGGAAAACTGGCCGGTCACCAGGCCGATGGTACCCGAGATGACCGCCGTATCATAGCCGTACAGAATACCTCCGATCGCGGCGACGACCGACAGAAAAAAAACATATGCGCGATTGTAGGTCTCCATCATTTGCTCATTTTATCCAACATCCGCCAACATTGGAAAAGTCCTCTCGGGACATGGAAACAACCTTTCCATTTTCCGCCCTTGAGCGGAAGCAGCACCTCTCCCCGCCGGTTGAGGTAGCCGAACCATTCCGGGTAATCCGGGTCCTTGAAATGGGACCAGGTGTATTCGTGCAGGGCCTCGAACCACTTCAGGGAAGTCTGGTCGCCCGTCAGCATATAGCCTTTCAGCATGGCGATGGTGGATTCGATATGCACCCACCAGAGTTTCTGGTCCCATTCCAACTCCTGGGTCGGGTGGCCTTTGCGGTCCATGAAGTAGAAGATGCCGCCATACTCTTTGTCCCAGCCTCTCTCTATGACGCTGTGGGAAATCGAGACCGCCTTTTCAATCAGCGCTTTGTCGTTTTGACGGACTCCGATGTCCATCAGAAACCACAGGGCTTCGAGGTCGTGACCGGGGTTGATCTTGCGGCCTTCAAAACTGTCCACCAACGAGCCGTCGGGGGCGCAGTTCTCCACCATGCAGCCCAGTTCGGGACGATAGAACACTTCCAATACCTCTTTCTTGCACTCGGCGATGGTCTTGTCGATGAGAGCGGAATCCGCGATGATGTCTTCGACTTCAAGGGACATATTGCAGATGATCATCGGCAAGGCGAAGTCCTTCATCGGGCGCGTGCCCGGAACGGCTTTGTTCCACACGCCCTTGGGATTGTCGCGACGCTCGAGAATGCGGTCGAAAACCTTGCGGGCAATGTCCGCGTACTCGGCACTGCCCGTCGCCTTGGCCAACTGGGCGAAAGCCATACAGGCAAACGTGTTTGAAAAGATGTTGTAAGGGTGCACGAGGGGCTTGCCTTCGCGCGTCAGCGAGAAATAGAAATCGTAGTTGCCGTCGTGACCGTATTTCTTGAGAAACCCGGCTCCCTGCATCGCGCAATCCAACCATTCCTGACGCTTTTCAAACTGGTTATAAAGCATCGCGAACATCCAGACCTGCCGACCCTGAAGCCAGACAAACTTGTCCGTATCATATACGCTGCCGTCTCTTTCAAGACAGGTAAAATAGCCTCCGTACTGCTCATCGACAGACTTCTCGAGCCAGAAAGGAAGTATCTGATCCACCAACTCGGAACGGTACTGTTCTGCCAGGCGGGAAGGATTGAATTTGTCCGTCATCATATCATCGGGTATTTACACAGATGCAAGTCTAATCATTTTCATTTAATAAATCCCAATATTAAATAATGTTTATTATATACCCCCCCCCCCC
>CAMNQO010000003.1 GCA_946549475.1 uncultured Bacteroidales bacterium | reverse complement strand
TGGCGTCCGCCATCGCGTCCACATCCCAGAAGTCGGTCTTGAGGGCATAGTCGAGGATCTCGGCGCAGCCGGACTGCTTGCTGATGATGGACGGGACATAGGTCTGCATCGCCTCCAGGGGCGAGATGCCGAAGGGCTCGCTGATGGAGGGCATCACATATACATCCGAAAGGGCGAACATCTTCTGGACGTCGGCGCCGCGCAGGAAGCCGGTGAAGTGGAAACGGTCGGAAATACCCAGACGGGCGACATGACGGATACACTTGTTGAGCATATCGCCGCTGCCGGCCATCACGAAGCGCACATGGTCGCAGCGCTTGAGAATCTTGGCAGCCGCCTCGATGAAGTACTCGGGCCCCTTCTGATAGGTGACACGGCCCAGGAAGGTGACGACCTTGTCCTTGACGCCGCGTTCCACCTGGATATTCTCGCGTCCGCTGAAATCGACGGCGTTGTGTACGGTGACCACCTTGTCCGGGTCAGCCCCGTATTTGTTGATGCAGATGTTGCGGGTGAGGTCGCTCACGGCAATGATTTTGTCGGCGGCCATCATTCCTTTCTTCTCCAGGTCGTACACACGCGTATCGATATTGTCGTCACTGCTGCGGTCGAAGGACGTCGCGTGCACGTGGATGACCAGGGGCTTGCCGGTCAGCTGCTTGGCGGCGATGCCGGCCAGATAGGTCAGCCAGTCGTGGGCGTGAATCACGTCGAACTCGTCCTTGTGCTGGAGCGCGATGGTAGCGCCCACCATCGCGTAGCGGGCCACCTCTTCCATCAGATTGGCCCCGTATTTTCCGGAGAATTTGAATTTCTGCCCGTACTGGATACGGAAATCTTCCACCTGCCGTCTGCGTTCTTCCTCGACGATGGTGGAAAAATCTTCGGGGGACACATAGGGAATCATATTGGTTCCGATGTGGACGAAACGGACCTTGCCGAGGAACTCGTCCACGGTATGAACGGGCACGTCCACGGCCACGTCGCTCGCGTTGATGATGCGGACCGCGCTCTGGTCCTCGTCACCGCTGGCGGAAGGCATCACGAACAAGACCTCGACATCGTTGGCTGCCAGGCCTTTCGTCATACCGTAACAGGCCGTCCCGAGACCGCCCGCGATATGGGGAGGAAACTCCCAACCGAACATCAATACCTTCATATTATTCTTGTTCCAATTTATTCTTTGCAATCAGATATTCGCTCCACAGCAGAGCAGCCGTCGCGCAGGCGGAAGAAATGGCGCCGTGCGGCTCGTGCGGGGGATCTCCGTCATACAATTCGGAGAAGGCGCCCACACCATGCTTGTTGATGTCCTCGAAGAAACCTTCCAGCAGATACTCGGCCCGCTGGGCGAATGCAGGGCCCATCATCCGGAAATTGACATCAATGTACATGCCGAGCCATTCCGGACGGGTGCAGCCCTGGTGATAGGCCAGGTCGCGCTCGGTCTGCGAGCCCTCGTACACGCCCCGGTAATTGACATTGCGCGGGGACAGGGTACGCAGTCCGCGTTTGGTCAGCAGTTCGCTCTTGACCGTCGCGACGATACGGCTCTTCACCTCGTCGTCCACGGGCGGATACGGGATGTAAGCGGCCACCAGCTGGTTGGGACGGACTTCAAAATGGCCGCCGGCGTTGTCCACATAGTCAGCCAGGTAACCTTTCGACTCATCGTAGAAGAGCGTCTGGAAACTTTCGCGGGCTGCATCACGGATGCGGGACCACTTGTCCACGAAAGCGTTTTTCTTCGGGCCGTACTTGCCTTCCATTTCGAGGGCGAAGCACAGGGCGTTGTACCACCAGGCGTTGGTGTCCACCTGATAGCCGGCCCTTTCGGTGACGGGATAGCCGTCCACATAGGCGTTCATCCAGGAGAGCGCCACCCGGTCCATCTGGGCCCACAGCAGGCCGTTGGGGTGCAGGGTGACTTCCTTGCGGACGCCGGGCGCATAACTCTCGATGATGCCCTTGAGGGTGGGACCGTATTTCTTCCAGACTCCTTTTTCGTCCCCGGCGAACGCGATATACTGCTGGATCGCATCGGTGATGCGCAAAGGCGCTTCCACCTGGGTGGTCCGGTTCAGCAGACGTTCCTGTTCGTCGGCAATCAGGTTGTCGAGGATTTCTTCAAATTCGTCGCAGTTGCCGTCCGCATACAGGGTCAGGCCGGGCAGGGAGACCACCGTCTCGCGCAGCAGGCCCGTTTCGAGCCAGGAGAAACCGGCACAGATGCGCTTGTGCCCGCCCCGGTTTTCCTTGAGCAGGTCGGCATTGGCCACCAGCAGGTCCTGGAAATTTTCCGGAGAAGTCAGGCTTCTCACTTCCGCGTCATAACGGGCCTTCAGGCTCCGGGGGGACACCGGTTCGACACCGGCCGCGACGACCAGCACATCCCCTTTCTTGAGGTCGATGCTGAAGTCGCCCGGGACGAACAAGTCCTCGATGCAGTCGAATCCGCGACGATACTCGTCGGAATAAGTCACATCCTTGTACCAGTAGGGCGTGTATTTGAACGAAGCCCTGGCGGAACTCAGTTGCAGGTTGAGATACGGGAAACCGGGATAGAGGCGGAAAGCGACGCCGCCGTCGATTTCCTTGCAGGAGGTATCGGCCTGGTCGTTCTGCCGGGTCAGGGCGTGTATGTTGCGGAAAGCCAGGAAGGGACGGAGAGTCATCGTCAGCTTCGAGGGAGACTCCGCCACTTCGTAACGGATCATCACCTGGTCGGCATCCGGAGTCAGCAGGATGGATTTTTTCAAGACGATCTCACCCACCTTGTAGGTGATGGCCGGTGTCGGATCTACCTCGAAGTCCACGACATACTTGTGTCCCTTGGGGTCGTATTGGTCACCGTAGCAGTGGATGCCCAGGTTGAACTGGCGGCCGCCCAGATGCAGGCTCTCGTCCAGCGCGGACAACAGCATATATTTGCCGCCGCCCAGCGCGTCCACCGGCACGGCCAGCAATCCGTGGTAACGGCGGGTATTGCAGGCGATGATGGAGGTGTTGCAATAGGCGCCCGTCTTGTTTGCGCTGATGATCTCGCGCTTGAGCGAATAAGACAAGTTGACCAGCTCCGCCTTGTTGAATTTAAGAAATGCCATGGTCTTATCGTTTAGCAATCAATGAATTTCCTCTGCAAAAAAGTCAAGTCCCCTCCTTGGGACAGAAATTCGCGGCAAATTTACAAAAAAAGGAAGAATCCGCCTAAAAAATCTAAAGTATTGACAATACCTGGATTTTTGCTACATTTGCGAAATTTTCAGAAAAAAGGCATGCTTCGGAAATACCTATCCCTTTTCCTGATTCTGCTGACCGGCATCGTCGATATGAGCGCCCAGGACCTGCGGACGATCCGCGGTCTGGTCGCCGACGAAAACGGACAGGCCATCGGCGCTGCAACCCTCAAGGTGGAAGGCCTCGATACGCCGTTCAAGACCAACCGGATCGGGCAGTTCAGCATCAAGATTCCTTTCGAGTGCCGCAGCGTCACGGCCTATGTGGACGGCTACACGTCCGTCACCCTCGACGCGACGGCCGGCTTCCTGCTCTTCAAGATGAAGCCGCAGGCTCCGGACGACGCCGCGACGCAGGCCCGGGCGGAGCGGGAGGCGACGGCACTGGCCGCAGCGGCATCCGGGAGCGTCGCAGCGCAACAGGTGCAGCAAGCCGCACAACCGCAAGCAGAACAGCAACCGAAACCGCAACAACCGCAAGCGAAACAGCAGACGAAGCAGGCCCGGCAGAGCGGCCCCCGGAGCAAGGAGAGCGGCCTGGCCCACAGTTTCGACTTCTCCTACGCCTACCAACTGTATGGCGGACAGATCGTCTATACCGACAGCGGCGTACGCAAATATTCCAACCTGCACCCCCTGCAGGCGACCTACTCTATCGGATGGCGTTTCAACCGGATGTTCACCCTGATGGCCGGCGCCGGTTTCCTTTACAACCTCACCTCCCTGGAACGGGAAGGAGACACGGTCGAAGCGGGGCTCTACGGAGGCAAGACGCCCCTGCGCTTCGACGTCCCCGTCTTCGTCAATTTCCGCTGCCATTTCACCCGGGCAAAGATACGGCCCTACATCAGCCTCTCCGGAGGCGTCTATGCCTTGAGCCTCGCCCCGCTGGCGGACCTGGGCGCGGGCGTCTCGTTCCACCTGGGCGGCACCGCGGCCCTCAACCTTGCGCTGAGCGCCCGCAACACGCCCTGGCCGCTGTACAGCAGCGCCGCCTTCCACGGCTATCCCGTCCGCATCGTCCCCGCCGTCACGGCAGGCATTACCTTTTAACCCTGCAAGATAATGAACCGTTTCCTGTTTCTTGCCCTGCTCACGCTGCTGTCCTGTCTTTCCTGCAAGCAGCAGGAGGAGCCACTCTACACCCCCGTTCCGGACTGGATGTCGGGCATGTGGGTTCCCTACGCCGAAGATGACGGTCTCCCCGAAGAATACGTTCCCTGCGACCGCTACCTGCAATTTTCCAACGGACAGTGCCTGACCTATCTGTCCTACTCCCAGCAGTACTATTCCAAAAGCGAGAAGATTCTTTACGAGGACTCCGACCTTTTCTTCCTGGCCGACGTGCGGACGGCCCATCTCTCGCAGGAGGGCCATCTGATCGTCGGGAAGAGCGATCTCGGCCAGGCCGTGCTCCGCAAGGAGGCCTCCGGCAGCCCGGGAGAAACGCTGGATGTGCTGGTGATCGGAAGCGACCGCCACCTGCCCGTGAGCGCCATCCGTCAGAGCGAGCCGCTGCAGTACAGCCGCATCGAGCTCCTGCGGGACGGCGAGCCGGTCAGCCATCTGGAACTGACCCTGGACGAAACGGCCAGGCTGAGCGCACGGCTCTATGTACTGGATGAAGGGCACGAGCGCCAGCTCGCCGAAGAGAGCGCCCGGGAAATCCTCCGCTGGACGGTCATGGATGAAGATATCGCCTCCGTCAACGGGAACAACGTCGTTCTGCCCAAAAAGCGCGGAAAGACCCGCATCAAGGTGACGACGATCGATCTGAGCTGCGCAGCCGCTTGCGAGCTGCGCGTGGGCGGCGGCAACCTTTCCCGCAGCGGGACGGCCAACTGCTACATCGTCCCCGCTCTGGGGCACTACCGTTTCCGGCCGTCCAGGGGCAACTCCGACGAGATTCTCTCCGGGATTGTCCGCGCCGAGGTGCTATGGGCCACTTTCGGCACCGAGACCCGGCCCGAAGACGGTATCATCCGCAATCTGGAGTACAGGGACGACGGCTACATCCATTTCGACGTTCCCGACGATTTCCCCGATGCCAACCTGCTCGTCGCCGGCCGCGACGCCTCGGACGACATCGTCTGGTCCTGGCATCTTTGGCTGTGCCGGGACTTCGAACCGCTGCTTTCCGCCCACGAGTATTACAACAATGCAGGAAGGGTGATGGACCGCAACCTGGGTGCGCTGAGCACCGTACCCGGCCGGGCGGACGCGATGGGACTGCTCTATCAATGGGGCCGCAAAGACCCGTTCCTGAACAGTGCCAAGTACGATAAGCACGACGGCTACTGGCTCTTCACTTACGCGAAGTACTACTATGGCAACGCCGATTTCGAGGGACACAGCGGCCCCGTCGCCGTCTCGGAAAGCATCAGGAAACCCACCCATCTTATCATGGGAAGAAATGGATGGATGCAGGAGAACACGGAGAAACTCTGGGCGGAAAAAAAGACCGTGTACGACCCCTGCCCGCCCGGCTGGCAGGTGGCCCTCTCCGGTGACGACGGGACATTCGTCAGGGCCCTCGGCGGAAAAGATGCTTACCCGGATCCTCCCCGGACCACCGCTGACGATGACAAGGGGTTCCAGATGGGAACCATCCTGGGCCGCGCCAACGGCATTTGGTTTCCTACAAGCGGTATGGTTAAGAGCGGCGGCGGTTGTTGGATGGATCCGGCGCACACCTACCTCTGGCTCGCCATGTCCCAGGGTTATGACAGCACGCAGCATTGCATTTGCGCCCCCAGGGTCACGATGATTTTCAAAGAAGGCGAGGACCGGTTCCTTCCCGACGACCAAGACTATCCCGAGCCGGAAGACGGCCCGGACAATTTCCACTGCAAATCCTTCGCCTATCCGGTCAGATGCATAGCGGAACGAGAATGAAGATGAAAAGATTTACCCTGTATATCCTCCTGCCGGCCCTGCTGCTCTCCTGCAGCAAGGAAACGCCGGAAAGTTACCGCAAGAGCGACTTCTCCGGGAAATGGGCCGAAGTCGATGAGAACGGCCTGTGCCACGGCTCCTATCTGGACTTCTGCCTGGGCAACTGCTACCACTGTCTCATCGACGGCACCCACCCTGTCAGGGGCGACATCATGTACGGCTGCAGCGACAGCTTTCACATCATGATCGACGAAGTGGAGTTTTCCTTTCCCCGGGACGGATATATCTCCCTGGGCGGAGAAGAGCCGCTCCGCTTTGTCCGCAGCGGAGACAACAGCCTCACCATCGGAGAGCGGAATTACCGCCGCTTCAAGCGCTTCTACAATCAGCAGCACCCGGATTACGTGCCGGAGTCCATCGTTTTCGAGCGGGAAGACACCACGATGCTTCCCGGCCACAGCATCCGCATGCCTTTCCGGGTCCTGCCGGAAGTCGCCATCTACAAAGAACTTGTCTGGAGCTCCGGCAACCCCGATGTCGTTTCCGTCGAGAGCGACGGCTCTCTCAAGGCCTTGAATGTCGGCCGCGCCGTCATCACGCTCACGATTGACAATGCCGTCAGCGGCAGTTTCCCCGTAACGGTCGCCAGCAACCTCAGCAAGGGCGGGACGGCCAACTGCTACATCGTTCCCTCCGGCGGCCAATGGTATTTCCGGGCGGATGTCAAAGGCAGCGGCACGGAAAAAATCGCCCCCGAAGCCGGCGGCAGCCTGCAGGCGGAAGGATACCGGGCGGAAGTGCTTTGGGAGACCTGCAACACGACACAGGCCCCGCAGGCGGGAGAGGTCGTCTCCTCGGTCCGGCTCATCGAAGATAACATCTTCTTCCATCGGGGCGAAAAGGACGGGAACGCCCTCATCGCCCTCAAGGACAAGGATGGCAAGGTACTCTGGTCCTGGCACATCTGGGCGAGTACGGATTTCAATCCGGATGCCACGGCGCAGGATTATTTCGATGCCCACAAACAACGCATCTGCCGCCTGATGGACCGCAATCTGGGCGCCGTCAGTATGGATCCCCGCTCGGCGGGCAACTATGGCCTGCTCTGGCAGTGGGGACGCAAAGACCCCTTCCCCGGCAACGGAGCACAGGGAGAAAACCATCCCTGCGCCTACACGCTCGGCGACCTGCCCAAGACGGTCCGGGACGAACAGACCGGAACGCTGGATTACGCCACCGCCCATCCCACCGAGCTGATTGTCGTCCCGGACGGCAGCGAAGAGTCGGACTGGATCTCCGGTGGACGGAACGACGCGCTGTGGGGACCCGACAAGACCTTGTACGACCCCTGCCCTGCCGGATGGCGCATCCCCGACGGCCTGGTACTGAAAAGCAATGGTGACATAGACTTGGAACGGATGGGAGTCTGGAGAAGCGCCGGAGAAGCGGAAGGAGGCCGCAAATACAAAACATTTCCCGCTACTGATGTCGCTCTTGACGGCACCCACAGTTTCAATCTGGCGAAGAATTTCCACACTACGGAGACACAATGCATCTATCCGACCGCCGGACGCATCAATACGAACGGCACCTACGTCTATAGCAACCGTTACGGTTTCTACTGGAGTTGCAGCCAGGAAAGCGGGCATCGCCCCAACGCCCTCTTCCTGAATTTCGACGGTAAATACTACGGTCTCTATTATGCCAGCCCCGGCTGGGGATTTACGGACTGTTTCAGAAGTTGTGCATGCAGCGTCCGCTGCCTGAAAATCGAATAAGCGTGAAAAGAATGAAAAAATGGATTTCCATCGCCCTGGGGCTTTCCGCGCTGACGCTCTCCTGCGACAAGGACCGCTCTGCCGGAGACCTCTCTCCGTTTTCCGGATTGAAGGGATACTGGGCACCCGTATGCGACGACTGGCAGACGGACTACTGCTACCGCTTTGAAAACGGGACGATGTCCACCTATGGCCTGATTTCCCGGGCCATCGTCCGCGACGGCATCCTCTATCTTGGGTCCGGTTCCGGCAACATCTCGCTCCACAACCAGGAAGAATACCGTGTCCGGGACGGCGTGCTCATCGTCGGGAAAAACAGCCTGGGCGAATGCCGCGTGGACGGCGACACCCTCCTTCTGGGCGGCGGGAAACTACAGCGCGTGCGGGAACTCGGCAAAAAGTGGTACGCCGACATCGAGCTGGGCCCCTTGACGGACGCTCTTTCCCGGACGTTCATCACCGGAAAGGCGGACAAAACCATCCGCATCCCCGTCTCTCTCTCGCGGAAGGTCGGTTTTCCGGCCTGGTTCCAATTCTTCACCACAGGCAAACGCATTGACAGCATCCGCCTGATTCCCGCCGAAGGGGAAGATCAGAAAGACTCGATCTCCTTCCATATCGATGCCAACGAGACGGCCGGGGTGCTGGACGAAGAGGTGTTCGTCCTTCACCCCGCCGCCGGAACGGCCTCTTTCACCGTGCGGCAACTGAAGACAAATACGGCGATCTATTTCCCGGAAGATGTCAGCGTTATCGACATCCCGGCGGAAGGCATCCTTTCGCTGGACCTCGCTTACCGCCTTGTCAGTCCCGCAGGAAAGAGCGATGTCGTCTCGCTCTCCATCCCGGAGACCTGGGTGGAAACCAACAGCGTCAGCCCGACGGAAATCTCGCTGCTCGTCCGAAAGAACGAAGGCCCCGAACGCCGGGCGGAAGTGAAACTGAGCTATCCGGACTCCGAGACCAAAACCGTCACCATCCATCAAGCCGCCGGAGAATGAACTACCCTGCCCCCGTCTGTCAGGTCCTGCCCCTGAAGCCCGGCCACCCGCTCTGCACCAGCCTGCCCGCCGGTACGGAGAGCATCACGCTCCATACAGAAGGATTGTACGAGAATGACGATTTCACCAATGACTAAGCCGGCGGAAAAATGAAAAGAACACTGCTCATCTTGCTGGGCCTCGCGCTCCTTCCATCCTGCCGGAAAGAAATCCCGTCCGACGCCGGTGGCGCACGGGAACTTTCGGCCGTCATCGCGGAACAAGGAACGGAAGCATCCGGACAGGAAGAAGGAAAAACCGCCTTCTCCCCCGTCGGCGAAGGCTACGACATCTTCTGGAGCGAGGGAGACCGCATCAGCGTCGGCGGCCACGCGTATGTGCTCTCCTCCGGAGCCGGGACGAAAAACGGCCGTTTCAGCGCCGTTTCCTCGGCGGCGACCGCACCCTACAAGGCCATCTGCCCGGCCTCCATCCGTCTCTCCGACACGCGCATCTCCCTGCCCGACACCCAGGACTACATCGAGGGCAACATCGGCGACTACCCGCTCTATGCCCGAAGCGACGGCGGCACGCTCAGTTTCACTTCACTCTGCGGTGTCCTGCGCCTGAATGTCAGCGGCAGCGGTCTGCTGCAAAGCCTCACCCTCAGCGCCGACCAGCCGCTCAGCGGTCCGGCCGACCTGTCCGTTGCCACGGGCGAGAGCGTGCCGCACGCCACCGTCCGTGAGGGTTCCGGCGGCCTGACCGTCCATTTCTCAACGCCCCTTTCGCTGGACTCCCCCCGGGAAATCCTCATCTGCCTGCCCGTCGGCGAGTACAGCGGATTCCGTCTCGATTTCTACAACACAAAGGCTTACTCGACCCGGCGCAGCCTGGGCAAGACACTTTCCATCAAACGGGGAAAAATCAGCCGCATCACCCTCACCAACCTCGCCTACGACCGCTGCAACGGCCACCGCTTCATCGATCTCGGACTGGACAGCCATCTTCGCTGGGCCGCCTGCAACCTGAGCGCGGAAAAACCGCAGGACAAGGGCGACTACTACGCCTGGGCGGCCACAAGCCCCCATTACGCCACCCTGAGTCCCTTGAACTGGAAAAGCGGGAAAAGCGCCGGTTACACCTTGGCCAACGCCCCTTATTACAGCTCCGGCACCTACACGACATACACGCAGGCCGGCGCGGCGCTTGATGCGGCCGACGATGCCGCCACCGCCTCCTGGGGCGCTCCTTTCCGCCTGCCGACGGAAAGCGAGTGGCGCGAACTGATTGACAACTGCTTCTGGCTCCGTATGGACAGTTACCGGAACACGGGCATCAGCGGCTTTGCCGTCTTCAAGGCCAAAGGCTCGGCGGACAAAGGTTTCCGGCAGTGGATATCGGGCGGCAGCGCCCCCTCCGGACAAAGCTATGACGCCGGTCGCGACGCCCACATTTTCCTGCCGCACGCCGGCTATTTCGAAGGGACGGGCCTGACAGATACGGCGACCGGAGCCTATTATTACAGCGCCAGCCTCAGCACCGCCGACTGGGCCCCGTCCGGGGTGGCTTCCGACAAAGCCTGCGTGCTCTATTTCGGCTACGACAGCGGATTTGAAAAGGGCAATTACGAGCGTTATTGGGGATTTTCCATACGGCCCGTCATCGAAAAATCGGACGACGAAACAAAATAGTTGCATTTTTGTCCAAAAAAACATATTTTTGTACGATTTTGCTGATATTCTATGATTGCCACCCTTGAGAATCTCGCCCGGGCATTTGCGGAAGACAACTGCAGCGATGCCGTCTATCCGGCTCACCTGTTCAAGGCGGTCCTCCACAAGAACGCCGGCCTTGTCGAGTTCATCGAAAAGACGCTCGACAAGGACTATTATTATCTCCAGGACTGGGCGGACGTACAGATGCAGCTCGCCCCCAAGTCGGTCCGGCCGATGAAGGGTCTTTCCCTCTCGTCCGAGTCCGTAGCCGTGGACGAGGAAGCCGACAACTACCGCCTGAAATTCGGCCTGGAAGAGACGGACGCCGTCTGCGTGCTTGCCGCTCTCGTCACCCCCGGCGTAGGCTTCAGTTTCGACCAGCTCAAGACCCTCCCCCTGTCCGCCGCCGAAGTCTGCGCGAAGATGGGCACCGGCGAAGAAGCCGCCACGCCGGCCTACGAAGCCTCCCGCAGCAACGCCTCTTCCTCCAAGGCGGACAACTACCTTTTCGACAAGACGGCGCAGGCCGCCCGCGGCGAACTGCCCGTGGTCATCGGCTTTGAAAAAGAGACCGACATCATCTGCGAAATCCTCGGACGCAAATACAAGGCGAACCTGCTCATCACGGGCGAAGCGGGCGTCGGCAAGACCAGCCTGCTCAACGCCTTCTTCCAGCGCCTCGCCGCAGGAAAGGTCCCGCCCTTCCTGCAGAACGCCAAAGCCCTTGAGCTGGACCTTGCTTCCCTGGGCGCCCAATCCTCCTACAAGGGAGAGGTGGAAGACCGTTTCAAACAGATTCTGGATCAGGTTTCCACGCCCGGCGTCATCCTCGTCATCGAGTCCATCGACAAGCTCTTCGACAAACAGGGCAGCCTTCACGGCGCTGCCGAACTCCTCAAGCAGGAGCTGGCCAAAGGGAATTTCCCCCTGCTCTGCACCGCCTCCATCGAAGGATTCACCAAAAACCTCGAAACGGACAAGGAACTGGTCACCAAACTCGAAAAGCTCACCATCGAAGAGCCGGACCGCGACCTCACGCTGGAGATTCTCAAGGGCGCCCTGCCCGCTTATGAACAGTTCCACGGCCTGAGCATCCGGGAGGAGACGATGACCGAGGCCATCCGCCTGGCCAAACGATACCTCACGGAGCGCAGCCTGCCCGACTCCGCCTTCGACCTGATCGACCGCAGCTTCTCCCACCTCAAGACCGAAAATGCCCGCGAAGGGGCCACGGTCCGCGGCGAACTGACCGGAGAAGACCTCTGCGCCGTCGTCGCCGCCCGCACGGGCGTGCCGATGGGCAAGGTGCAGACCGGCGAGCGCGAGCGGCTGATGGGTGCCGAAGACACCATCAAGCAGCGCGTCGTCGGCCAGGACCACGCCGTCAAGAAAGTGCTCGACGCCGTCTTCGAGTCCCGCTCCGGCCTCAACAAGAAAGGCCAGCCGATGGGCTCGTTCTTCTTCCTCGGTCCCACGGGCACGGGCAAGACGGAACTGTCCAAGGCCCTCGCCGCCTTCCTCTTCGGCGACGAAAGCGCCCTGATCCGTTTCGACATGTCCGAGTTCAAGGAGGAGCATTCCGTCGCCCTGCTCTACGGAGCGCCTCCGGGCTATGTCGGCTACGAAGAAGGCGGCCTGCTGGTCAACAAGATCCGCCAGAACCCCTACTCCGTCGTCCTGTTCGACGAGATTGAGAAGGCGCACAAGTCCGTCTTCGACCTCTTCCTCCAGATTCTGGACGAAGGCAAGCTGCACGACCGTCTGGGCCGCATGGGCGACTTCTCCAACGCCTTGATTCTCTTTACTTCCAACATCGGAAGCAAATTTGTCGTGGAGCAGTTCGGCAAGGGCGTCGTCCCCTCCAACAACGATCTGATGGACATTATGCAGGACTACTTCCGGCCCGAATTCCTCGGACGTCTGACGGAGATCGTACCCTTCTCACCCATCACCGAGGAGACGGTCACCCGGATTTTCGACATCCACCTCAAGGGACTGCTCAAGTTGCTCGCCGAGCAGGAAATCACCCTCGAAATCGACCCCGAAAGCAAGAAGAAGATTGCGATGTCGGGCTTCAACCCCGAGTACGGTGCACGCCCCATTCTCGGCATCATCCGCAAGCAGCTCCGCAACCCCCTCTCCAAGATGATCATCTCCGGAGAGATCAAGGCCGGGGACAAGGTCGCTCTCGTCTTCGAAAAGGACGCGCCCGTATTCAAAGTCAACAAACAATAATCCCGATACCATGGCTATCAAAGAAAATTTCATCTCGATGGCTCCCGATGAGGAGTCGAACGCAAAGGTCAGTCCCATAGACAACAACAAGACGCTGCTGATGGACCAGTTCACCGCCGACGCCGAGCCCGGCAACCCCGAACTCGTGGAGGACATCCAGAACATCGGCGACGCCTTCGCCCATTTCCAGCCGAAGGTGGAAGTGGACTTCACGGACGAGAACGGCGACAGCGTGAACGAGACGCTCCACTTCGGCGAGATCCGCGACTTCGAAGCCCAGGGCGGCAAAGGCCGTCTGGTCGAGAACAGCGCCTTTCTCGGCGGCGTGAAGAGGAAAATCGACACCAACGCCAAGATCCGCAAGAGCATCGAGCAGAGCCGCAAGCTCCGCGACATCCTCAAGGACGCCGGCTCCAGGGAAGAACTCAAAGAAATGCTTCAGGCGATGCTTGAAGAATTGGAATCCGCTAAATAAGCAAGACTATGGCAGATACGCAAACGCAGCAAAGCACGGCGGCCGCACAGCAGGCTGCCCCGCAGCAGGAAGCCCGTAAGGATGTTTCCCAGCTTCTTTCCGCTTTCGGCGGCTTCAACGCCGTCCGGGGGTTCCTCCCCGATGCGGACAATATGAATCCCGCGCACAAGGCGGCCAAGAATGTATTCCTGACCGACAAACGCTTCAAGGACAAACGCGAAGCCCTCGCCAATGACATCAAAGGCTGGCTCGAACTCCTCGAAGAGGACCACGCCACGCCCACCGAATTCGCCGACTCCTGCAAGGAAAAGGAGGAAAAGTACCAAAAGGTGCTCGCACAGGGTATTACCGATGCCCTCTACGCCACGAAGAATCTCGAAGTCGCCTACCGCAACCTCGACAACTTCTTCAAGACCTGCGGCACGGACAAGGTCAAGAACCTGCGCGTCATCAATGTCTATAAGGACGACATCGCCGATGCCGATTCCGGCTTTGCGGGCGAGGTGGAGAACCTGCTCCGCAACGGATTCGACCGCCTGAGCCTCAAGGACTGCTACAGCCTGGTGGTGGTGCCCGGCAATGTCTTCCAGGACAAGCCGACCCTCCTGCAGTGGGCCAAAATCGCTTACAAATATAAGGTGATGCTCATCACCGACCACGCCGACGAATTCTCCTTCGACGACCTCTACGCCAATACCGAAGGATACAAGGACTCGGACGCCGAACTGATGAACGTGATTATGACCGCCAACTGGATTGTCGGCCGCGAGAGCGAGAAACTTTCCGAGGACGAGAAGGACAGCCCGGCCTTCTATGTCTGCCCCTCCGGTGCGCTGGCCGGCAAACTCTACGACGAGAGCGCCAACATGGCCCAGGGAGCCGGCGGCAAGAAGTACGGCACCCTTGACGGCGTGAAGGGCGTGAAACTCGACCTGCTCAAGTCCGAAATCGCCGCCCTGATGGACAACCAGGTAATCCCCATGGTCTATTCCGAAGGGCGCGTGATGGCCTTCAACAACACCACGCTCTACAACGGCGACCTGACCGCCATGAAGGAATACCCCATCGTGCGCGTGTTCGACTGGGTGAAAAAAGTGCTGATGAATTTCGTCCACGAAGTCGCCCTCGAGAACTGGGATCCCTACAATTCCCCCAAGAACCTCAAAGCCAAGATACAGGCCTTCCTCAACGACTACAAGGGCTACGGCAATCTCTTCCAGAACTATGAGATCAAGGAGCCTTCGCAGGACCCCGTCACCAAGCGCATCACCTGCGACATCAGCCTGACGCCTTTCTACTCTGCGAAAAACTTCATCATCAAGGTTTCCGCCGACAAGAAGGACAAGAGTGCCGAAACGGCATAGGTTTTGCCAAGGATTTCCGTCAGTATAATCAAACAAAATTTTTAATCTTTTACAATTATGGCAAAGACTCCAGTCTCTATCAGCATCGATGGTTACAAGGAACGCGAAGTGCTGAAAGTGTCGTACTCCTTTGAGCAGGCGACCGATGTCGAAGGCCAGATGGCGGGCATCCCCCGCGGTGGCAAAATTACTGTTCGCGTGAAGGCTCTCAATGACGGGACCCCCGATCTGCTGGCCTGGATGGTGGAACGCAACCTCCCCAAGAACGGAGAGATTTCCTTCCTGGAAACCAAAACGGGAAAGAGCATGAAATCCATCAAGTTCACCAACGGCTACTGCGTGGATTTCGAAGAGAAATGGGAAGACAAGATGGGCCACTTCGAGGAGATCACCATTTCCTGCCAGAAGATTGAATTCGGCTCCGTCAAGTATGAGAACGACTGGGCGTAATCCCGACACCCGGATGATGTTTAACCCGTTAAATTGAAATTGTCATGGCAGAAAATACAACCCCCGTCCAACTTGCGGTCAAAGATTATGAGGCCCGTGAAGTCATTATGGTGGACTACCAGTTCAACCAGGCCACAGACCGCGAAGGTCAGATTGCCGGCATTCCCCGCGGCGGGCGCGTCAAAGTCCGCGTCAAAGCGATGAACGACGGCAACAACCAGCTGCTTCAGTGGATGCTCGACGCCAACGACCCCCGCGACATGAAAATCACCTTCTACAACACCGTGGACGGCTCTACGATGAAGGAACTCGAAGGCAAAGGATGCTACTGCGTCAAATACACCGAAGTGTGGGAAGACGGTCAGGAACATTACGAAGAGATTGAAATCGTCTGCCAGGTCCTCAAGAACGGCCCTGTCCAGTTCGAGAATCCCTGGAAATAATCATAGAATATCCATTTTTCCCGGTTCAGGTCTTCGCTTCCCGTCACAGGGATCGGGATTTGAGCCGGGAATCCGTTAAAAACGACAAAGTATGGCAATGTCCGCTGTCCTGCAGTTCGGAGACAACGACGCAGGCGTTTATTCCAGCGAATATCCGGTCATCGAGTGCGACTGCCATTTTTCGCGCCACCATGACTACTACAGCCCCGATTCCGACCCGCGCTGCGAGAAAGTGATGATCATGGTCGTCGCCCCCGGCAAGGAAGACCTGGGGCTGGTCGAGTGGTACATCGACAACTCCTGCCAGAGCGGGCGCATCGTCTTCGATGTCTCCGACCAGCTCGGCGCAGAAGGGGGCGACTCGCAGCGGGTCATCCTTTTCGAAGACGCCCGCTGTTATCTGATAGAGGAACAATACGACATTTCCACTTCCAGCCGGCGGCTGCTTCGCCTGGAATTTCTCGCGGAATGCATCCAGATAGACTCCAACCGTTTCGACAGACTTTACTGATATGGCAGAGCGATATTCCACCCATTTGAAAGCCGTACTGCTGATGGAGGACCTGACGGCGGGAGAGCTGCAGTTTTCCCAGCAGGAGTGCCTGACCATCCAGGATTTCAGCTATCGCTGCGACCGCGGCAAAAATGAAGAAGGCATCATCGGCGGGCTGACCGGCTCGTCCATGATGCAGATGACGGTCCGCCTGCACGAGCTGTCGGAAAACAAGCAGTTCTACGACTGCCTGATCAGCCGCACTCCCTGTCCCTTCACCATCGTATTCAATGCGGATTTCAACCAGGACGGAAAACTCAAGGAATATGAAAATGCGATGACCGTCTTCGGCTATGTCGTGGATGTACTGGAACACTTCGACACCCGCACGCCTGAAAACGGCAGTGCCGCCCCGATGAACATCCGGGTGGAAATCCAGCTAAGTTCGATGGTCTTCCACGGAAAGGACGAGGATCGCGTCCTCGAAATCATCCGCTCCTGAAGATGAAACGTTTCGCGCTCATCCTGCTTTGTCTGCTGCCCTGCACCCTGCTCCGGGGACAGGGCCGCGCCATCGAGCAATACGCCTCCGGAAACAACGACAAGCAGTGGGCGCTGCTGCACATCGATCCTCCGGATGCGATCGTCACGCTGGACTCGACCGACGTGCGCACGACCCGCAACGGGACCGTTGAGGCCCTTCTCCCCCTGGGAAAGCACAGTTTCGTGGTCGAATCTCCTTTCTACCACGAATACAGTTCGCAGTTCGAACTGACCGATACGGCCAAGGTGGTCCTGAAAATCCGTCTCACGCCCGCCTTCGGCTATGTCGCGGCCCGCACCCCGCTCAAGGGCGGGATCATCTTCATCGACGGCGCGTTCAGTGGGAAGGAGACAACTCCGATGTGCAAACTCGGCGAAGGCCCCCACCGCCTGCGCATCATCCGCGACTCGCTGAAGTATTACGACGGCATTTTTCAGCTGGAAAGCGGGGCAAAAAAATGGCTGGATATCACGGAATATACGATAACTCCGGCCAGCCGCCGCGAGATGACGGTCGCTCGGATGGCCCAGGCCGGCCTGGCCGGAGCGGATGCTGACGAAGAAGCGGCGGCGGACGAGAATCAGTGGGGGATGCTCAGCATCCATGCCAATGTGGCCGGAGCGACCGTCCTGGTCAACGGCGTCAAATACGGGCAGTCTCCCTGCATCATCAAAGGCCTGAAACCCTCGGTCCGCTACCGCATCACCGTCAGGATGGACGGCTGGCGGGAGCAGACCCGTATGGTCTCCGTCAAGGGCGGAGAAATGCCCGAACTGGAATTTACTTTGAAAAAGAAATAGCATCATCTATGAACTATATCTTCAAAGACTGGAAAGAAGCGCTGGACAAGTTCCAGGACTGCGTGGACAAGGAACTGGAGGAAATCCGCAAGGAAAAGGCCTCGATCAACCGGATGAAGGAAGAGATTTTCGACCGGATCGAAAAGGGGCAGTTCATCTTTGACAAGAGCCGTCTGGTGATTTCCGCACCCGAAATCATTATCGGGAACGTGGACAAGGAAGGGGTGCTCAAATCCGGGTCGGGCCGCATCGTCCTGCGCGGGAACGCCATCGCCCTGGAAGGTGCCGGCGAAGGCGGCAGCATCGTCAGCCGGGCCAGCCGGATCCGGCAGACCGCCGTGGACCCGGGTCCCGACGGCTTGGACGCCGTGGTCTATCCTTCCTCCTCGGTCTGTACCAAAGGACGCGCCATCGTGCTTGACAGCGAAGATGCCGAAGGCGCTTTCCTCGGCGAGGCCGCCTGTCTTCCGGGCATCCGGCTGAGCAGCGACAGCGGGGTGGACCTGCGTGCCGCCAGGGGCAGCGAGACCCTGCTCAAGCGGATCGACGACAGCAGCAAGGCCCTGAAAGAGCGTCAGAGCGCCCTCAAGAGCGCCCTGAGCAAGAAGAAAAAGACGATGGACAATCTCTTCAAGCAGATGGAGGATACGATGGGCAAGGGCGAGAAGCTCGGCACGGGCTTGGGCGGATCCCGCACCGACGTGATGGACATGCTGGAACTCGGCCGGGAGGTGGAGAAGCTCTCCCCGGCCTTCTACGCCGCCGTCAAGGACTACACGCGCTGCGTGAGCGAACTGGCCGAAGTCAGCCGCCAGCTCAAATGCCTCGACGCGAAGAAGAAGGAAGCGGACGGCAGGAAGGGAGACTACAAGACCAAGAGCACGGGCAACGCGGTGTCCATCAGCGCGGAGAACATCCGGCTGAGCGCCATCGACGGCGACGGCAACATCCGCGAGAACGAGACGGCCGGCATCGACATCGGCAGCGTGAATGTCCGCATCGCTTCCACCAAGAGCGACAGCAGCCTGATTGACAAGGGCACCTTCCGCGTCAACGCGCAGAACATCGAGATGAGTACGGCCTCCACCAAGATGAAGGACGAGAAGAACGGCGAATCCCCCGCCACGGGAGACATCCGGATTACGACCAAGACGATGGAGGTGGAGTCGGTCGATTACGACATCAAGGACGGAAAGCCGGAAGAGAAGGCCCTCACCGAAAAGAGCCTCATCAGCATCCGGACCCAGGCCCTCGATTTCCGGGCCACGGACAAGGAGGGCAAGGCGGTCGGCCGGGCTACCGTCAATGCGAAAGCCCTGGAGTTCAAGTCGATGGATATCGACAAGGACAGCAAGGACGACAAGCAGCTCGCCCAGGGCAGTACGATGCTGCTCGTGTCCGAGAAGATGTACGGCGGAGCCAAGGACGAGAAGAACCGCAGCAAGCAGCTCCAGCTCTCCTCCGAGAAGGTGGGCGTGTTTGCCAAGACGACGGCGGAAATCCAGCAGGAGAAGGCCACCGTGCAGCTCGACGGCGGCAAGCTCAACGCCGGCGGCGACAAGACGGCCCTCTTCGGCGACACGACCATCAACGGGAAGACAGCGTTCAAGGCCGACGTGACCGCGCCCAAGGCCACCATCGACAACCTGGAAGCCAAGACATCCTTCAAATCGACCAATATCAGCGACGGCATCGCCGTCCCCGGGGCTCCGTCCACGGCCTCGTTGAGCACCAAACTCAAGGCGGAAGACGCCCCCAAAGCAGAGTAGCCATGGGACAGTTCGTGACAAACGGAGCCCTGCTCCAGTGCAGTTTCGGGATGGCGCCCTCCCCCCTGACCGTCCTGCCTCCCCGGCCGATGGTCCAGAACATGCCGATGGCCAACATCATGGACTTCGCCCCGATGGTCAACATCAAGCCCTTCGGAATGTGTCAGTCGATGTCCAATCCCCAGGTGGCGGCGGCCACGGCGGCGGCCTGCGGCGTGCTGACCCCGATGCCCTGCATCCCCGTCATCACGGCTCCCTGGGCCCCCGGCGGACAGGAAAAAGTATGCATGATGCCGGCGCTTTTGGATAATGGCAAATGCATGTGCGCCTGGGGCGGAAACATCTCCGTCAATTTCCCTGGAAACGCGGCGCAGGCAAGTGGAAAATAAAACAAGCGAAAGATATGAACTCCAGTACCAGTTTGCTTTTGGATGAGATGCGTGGAAAGATGAGCGGATATGCCGTCCAGTACAGTTATCTGCTCAGCAACCTCAGCGTCAAGACCGAAGCCGCCGCCCTGCTGTCCATTCAGGTGGAAGTATCGGGCATGGGCCCGGTCAATCTCGAAGAAGTGGCGATGGCGGGCATCCTCGACGACACCCATTTTTTCTTCTACCCCAACGACAAGTCCCTGATTCCGAACATTCAGGCGGGCATTCAGAAAGCACATCCCGAATATAAGCTTTCGACCGGCAAAGTGGAAGGGGCGCCCGGCGACAACGACGAGCAGGTCATCGCCAGGATTCCCCCGGTGGACGACGACCGGCAGAAAGAATTGAAAGATGCGGTCAAGGCCCTTTCCGACGCCTGCAAGGCCCGGCTTGACGCCACCTCCAAACTCTACTCCGCGCGCATCGCGATGGCGCTGCTGGGAGAAAGCGCAGAGGCGCAGGATGAGGTCAAAAACGCCCTGAAAGAAATCTGCGACTGGCACAGCGACCTGTGCAAGCAATACCAGGAGAACAAGGAAAAGGAGATTGACGCCGCCCACGAAGCCTGGCAGAAGGAAGGCGGCGGGGCCGAAGAGAAGAGCGACTCCGGCTCCGGACAGAGCGATGCGGCGTTCAACATGAAAATGCAGTGATTATGGGAGATGTTAAAAGCGTTTACAGCCTGGAGCTGGTCGCCAAGGACAGCAGCAAGAGCCTGACGCTCTATCCCGGCAAGCTGGCCGGCGACCAGGAGATTGACGGCAAGAAATACAACCTGAGCCTCAGCGGCCTGAGTTTCACCAAGCGGGTCTATGAGCCCTGCCATGTGCAGGCCGAAATCAAAATCGCCCTCGGCAGTTCGACGACCGCCCTGCCCTCCTTCAACAAGACGGTGGACTATTTCCAGGCCTTCGAGAGCGTCACGCTGAAAATCGGCAGCATCGAAGCCAGCGGCCCCGGCGGCCACATCATCACTTACAAGGCAGACACGGGAACGCTGGGAACGGGCTACATCATCATGGACACCCGGCCCGTCTATCGGACCGGCGGCGGCCTGACCGCGATGAGCGTGACCCTGGACATCTTCAGCCCCGATGCCTACTTCACGCGCCGGAAGTACAGCCAGACCTACACGGGACAGAAACTGGGCGCGATGCTCGACGCGGCGGTCACCGCCTTCGGGCTGAAAGACACCCTGTCGGTCCGCCATGACCACCAGACCTTCCTGACTTTTGTCGACAAATCCGACAACAAGACGGTACACGAACTGATTCAGCCTTATCTCGTCCAATACAACGAGACTTTTTACGAACTCGTCGCACGCACGGCCAACCGCTGCGGAGAATGGCTGTATTACGAAGACGGGAAACTCCATCTGGGCTGGTCCTGCAAGCCGGAAGAGATTCCGACGACTACGCTGCAAGAGAGCGACATCCAGAGCGCGACCTTCCGCAGCCGCCGGGCGGAAAAAGCCGGGGACCCGAACACCTTCTACGGCCGCAACCCGGCCGACAAGGACGCAACGGCGCCGGGCAAGTGGACCTACAACATGGAAATGTCCGCAGACGAATACCTCGCGCCGCTGACCAAGGACGAGTTTGACAGCGCGTCCGGCTGGCGCTCCACCCAGACCAATCTGATGTCCCTGTTCGTCGCCAAAATGCTGGACTGCGACACCCTTTACAAAGGAATCATTGACTTTGCCTTCGATGTCGCCAAGTCGGAGGCGACCTGGGCGCAGAGAGCCAAGATGGGCAATGACAAGGACAACAAGGAGTTCTTCGAAGGCGATGCCGCCAAAGAGCAGGAACACTTCAACGACAAGCCGGAAGACGCGACCACGACGACCCCTTTCAGCACCAACACCGGGTACAAGAACCGCCCGGACGACTTTAAGGCCGACATCAACCTCAATCTCTACCAGAAGGTGCGCGAGACCCAGCTGGAACTGGATGCCAAAAGCCTCGATGTGGACCTGGGCGGAAAACTTCAGGCCTTGAGCGTGGGAAACATCATCAAGATCGCCAATCTGTCCGACGACCTGTATATGGTGACGGAAGTGAGCGGCAGCGACGCCACCGTCGGCGACAGCCGCGCGGAAAAGATGGAAATCCGTGCCGTCCCCATCGACAGCGCTAAGAAAGCCCTGCTCCCGCCGGCCCGCAAGCAGGACTATGTCCCCCGTGGCGGCCAGCAGGCGGCCTATATCACCAGCAACTCCGACCCGCTCCGCCAGGGAAGGGTCCGCATCCGCTTTGCCTGGGAGACTTCAGGAAGCGCCGGGTCCCCCTGGATACGGATGACGATGCCTTTCGCCAGCAAAAACGAAGCGGGCGTCTTTTTCACGCCGCAGAACGGTGACGAAGTGCTGGTCGATTTTGCCGGCGGCAACATGGAACGGCCCGTTGTCATCGGCTCCCTGTACAACAAGGACAACCAGCCCCCCTACACCCAGCATCTGTATCACTCGGTCTATCGTTCGCCGGGCGGTCACGCCATCAAAACGGCGGATGCCACGGACATCATGGGATTCGTCGGAAACATCATCCCGGCCATCGGACTGATCCGCTCCTTCGTGCCCTATGTCAAGTCCGATGTCGATTCCGACAGCGCATCCGCCAAACTCCTGGGCTTTACGGAACTGTCGGACGAATACGGAATCTACAACCTGACCCTGGATTCGGCCAAACGGCAGATTGCCATTTCTTCACCCTTCGGCGACGTCAAGATCAACGCCTATACCGGCATCACCATCAACGCCCCCAACGGCGATGTCAAGATCGTCGGAAAGAACGTGGAAATCGTCGCCAACAACAACCTCAAGCTGGTCGCCGGACAGAATATCAAGAACAAGTCTGTCAACATGGCCATCCGCAAGAAGGACAAAGCGGGCCTGGGCGCAGAAATCGCCAAAGCCATATTCTACGACAACCTGGCCAAGAAAGCCCTGGACCTGTCCCTGTTGCGCACGGTCATCGACACCTTCCTCAAGCCCATCGAAGGCACGCTGACCGTCAAGTCGCACCGTTTCATGAAACTGGAGGCCGGCAACGGCGACGCCCACATCCCTTCGACCGCCTACGCCCGGCCCTCCGTCGGCGTATTCGGCAAGCGGGAAATCGCCCTGCGCAAACTCGGCCGAAGCATCGAATATGTCAGCGCGTATGTCGATACGGTACTCACGCACTACAAAAAGGCCTACAACGAAATCGCCGCAGGAAAGACCGCCCTGGACCAGACGCTGATCAATCTGAACGCCCAGATCGGCAACGATGTCAAGGCGGCCGCCGTCATCCAGCGGGGACTGGGGGACAATCCCCGGGACTTCACGATGGACGAGCTGACCAATGCCATTCCCGCCGAGCAGCGGGCCGCCGGGCCCGAAGCGGACAGGACGACGGCACTGCAGGCCATCAACGAATTGCTGGCCAAGGTCGGGAAATTCCGCCCCAAGACGCAGCACAAGCCTTCCACGCTGTGCCCGGAAAACAAAAAGGACATCTACCTCGACAAGATTGACGAGGTGTACGAGGCCATCGACTCCCCTGACAATTATCGCTTCATCTCGAACCGCAACGACCTGGACTTCGCCCTGGCCCTGCCCGAGGCAGATGCCGAAGGGGATACCCAGTTCAAGAAGAGGCTCGTCCGCCTGCTGAGCGTCAAACTCATCTCCGCATACAAGGCCGAGGCCAAGCTCCGCTTTGTATTCAGCGATGAGGATAACGGGGTCCAGGACAGCGTGGAGAATGCCGTCGCCAACGGGAACATCCCCGACGATGTAGAATGGGGAAAATATATCCGGGCCCTGTCAAGTGAGGAAAATCCGGAGGATGAAGGCAAGCAGTCCAGTACAAGCACGCTGGTCCAGCTGCTGGGCAAGATTCCCTTCATCAAGGCGGAAGAAAGGAATTTCTACCGGGCGGACAACAGCATGGGACGCATCCTGATTTCCGACAACGGGGACGGCCGCACGCTCCAGATCGAGCACGGCGCCTTCATCCAGTACGACAACAAGGGCTATGAACAGGTGCTCAAGCAGATCAAAGCCGCCTGCGGCGTAGAGGAAGTGGAGCCGGCCGTACCGCAGCCGGACAATGAGGCGCATAATGAGGAGAATGATGCCGATGGGGGTGATGAATAGCAGTCGGGACGGCATTTGACGCAGCTGTCCTTCATATCTTCCCGCCGCGTAGCCGACGCCCGAGTGATGGTCGTCGGCTGCGGCGCGTTAGGAAACGAAGTGATCAAGGACCTCGCCCTGACGGGCATCGGGCATCTGACCCTCGTGGATTTCGACCGCGTGGAGGCGGACAACCTGGGTAAAAGCGTCCTGTTCACCCGGGAGGATGCCCGGCTGCGCCGGCGCAAGATTGACGCCGCAGCGGATGCCGTCCGGCGGCTCTCTCCGCAGACACAGGTGGAAAGCTTTTTCGCAGATGCGGCCTACGACGTGGGGCTGGGTGTCTTCGCCCGTACGGATGTCGTGATCGGCTGCGTGGACAGCCGCTGGGCCCGCTATTGCATCAACCGCAACTGTATGCGGACCGGCGTTCCCTGGGTGGACGGAGGCATCGGAGAGATGGAAGGGACCGTCCGGGTCTTCCGGCCGGGAGAAAACTGCTATGCCTGCAATCTGGGCACGGAAGGCCTGAAAGAATTGCAGTTGCGGCTGCCCTGTCCGGGCATCATCCGGCGCAATGTCAGCGCGGGCAAAGCGCCGACCAGCGTAATCTCCGCCTCCATCATCGCCGCCGTACAGGTGCAGGAAGCCCTGAAACTGCTTTGTCCGGAGGCGCTTTCCGAAGGACGGGTCAGTTCGCTCTGCGGCCGTGTCTTCCATTACGAGGGGGAACATCTGAGCGGGCGCACCGCCGCCTTCAAGGCCTGGGACGAGGACTGTTCCTGCCACGAAAGATGGATTCCTGACGGCATTCTGCCTGTAGATACGGAAAAAACCGACTTGCAGACGCTGCTGGCGCTGGTGCGGGAAAAGTGCGGCTGTCCGGATCCCGCCCTGCTGCTGCGCGACGACTGCTTCGTGGACTATATCGAAGACCGCCGCGACGGGACCCGCCACGAAGTGATGTGTCCGGGACGGAAAGTCGAGCAAAAAATAGAACGGAATCCGGCGCTCCGGGGAGCCGGAGCCGGCCGTTTTTATCAAAATGAGTGGAAAGTGCTCGACAGTTCTTTCCCTTGTCAAAAACTTTCACTATCTTTGTTTGGATTACCGCAAAATGATTTTTTGCGCTTCCGTACCGGACAAAAAACGCTTTGTTATGAACTTCGCCGACCTCTCTGAAATCAAAGCCGGGATGCTGCTGAACCTGCTGTATCCCGAATTGATGGACGAATGGGTCGTCCGCTACGCCGGCACCTTCTACCGCAACTACAGCGACGACGCGCTCCAGATCGATGCACAGGCGCGCAAGGTCACGCTCTCCCGCGACGGATTCCTCAAGCTGCTGCCCCCGGGTTTCCTCTCGGAAGAGAACGAGTTGCGCGAAGGCTCCTTCGACGCCCGCTATGCCCGGATGCGCGAGCGCGTCGCCCTGCTCGGAGAGCAGTTCGCCCCCTTCGACACCTTCGCCTTCCGCCGGGAGCTGCATCTGGAGAAGGCGGTCAGCGAGATTTTGGAGAGCCAGGAGACCTTCATCCTGCGCACCTGGTACGGCATCGATCCGGACCGCCTGAGCGACCCGCTCACCCGCGAACTGGCCTTCCTGCTCCCCTATCTCAAACATCAGCGCGGCAACGCGCTGTTTGTCCGGGATCTGTTAGAGAGCCTTTTGGGACGAAAGGTACGCCTGACCCGCAGATTCTGGTCGGAAACGGACTCCAACCGCGCCCGCATCCCCTGGCTCCGGTATGAGATTGTCCGGGACGGGATGGACAGCGAGACCTTCCTGCGGGAGACCGAGGTCCTGCGCCCGGCGGCCGATTTCATCCGGGAATGGCTGCTGCCGGCCGAGGCGCGCTGCGACATTGTTTACACCTCCTCCGTCATCGGGGAAGAAGCGCCCATTTTGGATTATAACAGTACACTTGCCTAATGGATATCAACGCCAAAATCAACTGGAAAAGCGGAATGTCCCTGACCTCCGAGATGCTTTCCGCCATTGAAGAAGGTCTGGCCGCCCGCCGCAGCGCGATGCTGCGGGCCGGCATAGCCGGTGCCTGGGGCATCCTGCCTGCTTCACAGTTCAGCTGCCGGGCGATGTTCGTCAACGGGACCGTCGAAGTGAAGATGGAAGACTGCGTCGCCCTGCTTCCCTCCGGGAAACTGCTGCATGTCAACGACGAGGCCGGCGTTCCGGTCGGACATCTCGAAGACGGCATCTGGTATTTCTGCGTCGGCTTCGGAGAAGGAAGCGAGCCATTCGAGAAAAAGGGCGTTCCCTATCTGCGCCCCAAATACGCCTACCGGATCTGCCAGGCGGAAGAGATATCGGACGAGCTGCCCCTGCTGCGCCTCGTGGTGGGCGGAGGCAATATCAGCATGGACAAGGACTTCATCATCCCCGGCCTGCTGCTCTCGTCCGACGGACGCTACGCCGGCTGGCTGGAGAAGATGGCCGCAATACTGGATGCGATCGCCGTGCATCCGCATCAGGAAGAAGGAGAAGCCCGGCGCTCTTTCCTCCACCTGAAGTTTCTCGCCGGCGGCTATGACTGCAACGACAGCGTGCGCGAGTATATGCGCTTCATCCACGAGGCTGTGATGGCGGTCGGATACTACATCCGTCCCGATGCGGAAATGCCCGGAAGCTACCGCGTCTGCGATCCGCAACTGTACCTGAAGGTCTGCCACGATTATTTTACTGCCGCCGTCACGAAACTCGACGACACCGTCCCCGAAGACCACAGCATCGACGTCGAAGCTCTCAGGAAAGAGATTCACGATGAGGTCTATGCCCAGGTGAGGGAAGAACTCGGCTCTCAGATCGAAGCGAGGATGACGCAGCTGTCCGAAGAACTCCGCAGCGGTCTGGAGGAGAGCCTGCGCGGATTTATGGAAAAGGAATTCCGCCCGGCCCTGGAGAAACAACTGTCCGAGGAACTGTCCGAAAAGCTTCAGAAGAATCTCCACGACCGGCTCTATCAGGAGCTCTACCAGGCGCTCTTCGTGCCGGAGAAGGAAGAAGAGCTCTACACCCCCATCATCTGAGTCATGAAAGCGTTCACACTTCCTCTTCAGACGCAGAAAGGACGCCTCCGGCTGGAAGAACGGACGAAGGACGCCATCGACGAATTCATCCGCCTGCTGATTTCGACGCCCAAGTACTGCTGCAGCCCGGATCCGGAATTCGGATTCGTCCTCAACAACCTGCGTTTCGAGATTCTCAGCGAGAGCGAGGGGGTCGTGTACAAGGGAGACGCGGCCGAGGGGGTCGTGAGCGAAATTTACGGCAAGAAGATTTCCGGCTCCTCTTCCAGTCCGGGGACCTTCGCCTACGATTTGAAGGAGAGCATCTCCCAATATGAGAAACGCCTGGAAGACGTCCGGGTGACGATGACCTACCTGCGCGAAGAACGCAGCATCTATATCAATGTCAAGGGCACCCTCCGCGAAGACGGATCGCCCTATCAGTTGACCACGAAGTTCAGGATTTGGAATTAGGATGAAAGCGACATCATTCGAGACACGGCAGAGAGCCGAAGAGCTGACCCGGGAAGCCGTCTCCATCTGGCGGCAGAGCGAACGGGAGGACAAGTTGGAAGGGATCGAGAACGACCCCGTCTTCAATATGCTCCTGACGGCGCTGGCCTACGAGTCCAACCAGCTGGACGCGGAAATCGAGAGCCTCAAGGAGGACATTTACGAGGAACTGACTTCCCGGCTCGTCCCCTACGGCGTGAGCGGCGCCGTCCCTGCGACGGCCGCCGTCAGCCTGGCTCCGGAAAGCGGCCTGCGGAGCGTGCGCGTCGATGCGGACACGAACTTCAAGCTGAGCGAAAGCGATTTTTCTTTCACCCCCCTGCTGAAAAGTCTGGTATTGGGCGTGGAAACCGGTGCGCCGGTACGGCTGGACGGCCGCAGATGGCGGGTTCCCCTTTCCTTCACCGCACCCGTCGAGCGTCTGGACGGATGGACTTTCGCCATCGAAGGCAAATCCTTCCGCGACCTGACGGTCAGTCTCGACGGCCGGGAAGTGGAACTCATCCGCCCCTGGGACCTTTCCGAACTGCCGTTTACCGAAGGGTTCAGCCTGGACTCCAAACTCTACGGTCATTCTCCGCTATACGAAAATTCGATGCTCAGCCTCGATCTCTTCACCCGCCAGGGCATCCGTCTGATGTGCGTACGGGAGTGCCGCTTCGAAAAGCCGTGCAGCGAGGTCGGCCTGGTCTTCGAGTTCCAGGGCGTCGATGAAACTTTCGCCCTTTCCAGAAAGGATATCATCCCGAATGTAAACATTCTCGTCAATGCCAGTATCGGTCAGGCCGATCTGGACGACGAGAAGCCCGTCTTCCGGATTGAAGAAAACAAGGCGCTGATTCATCTGCTCCGTCCGAGCGACGATCAGATTTTTGCCGGCAAGCGGGTGTATGTCCGCCAGGCGGATGCCGAGCGCTTCAACGAGCGCAGCCTGATCCATCTGCTGAACAAACTGATCAACAAGTTCGACTCCGACTACTATGCGTTCAGGGAACTGTCCAGGAGCGATATCGACGAGAACCTGTCCAAACTGCGGATGCTCACCTCCCGTCTGCAACAGCAGCTGCAAAAACAGGACGCTCCCCGGCTCAAGGGCACTTACATCGTCCTCAAGAGCGACGAGAATGGCAACTTCGGCTCGTTGAAACTGCACTATATGACGACGGATGCCGAGCGCTGCAACGAGGCCCTCAAACAGGCATCTACCTTCAGCGCCCCCCTGCTGGTACCCGCCCGGCAGATCGCCCCGCCGGTACAGGCCTTCAGCCCGGTTCGCAGCCGGGAAGCGATGCTGCAGACGGCCCGCTACCAGATGACGACCAACAACCGCATCGTCACGCCGTCCGACATCAAGATTTTCTGCCGGACCTTCCTGCTGACCCGCTACGGCATCGCCGGAGACATGGTAAGCGCCATCCGCATCAAGCGGGAAATGGAAGCCGGCACCCCGTCCGGGTATTGTCTTGCCGTCGAAGTCACCCTCACGGAAAGCCCTTTCATCACGCGCAGTTTCGCCGCCCGGCGGGAAAGCATCGCCACGATGATGGAAAAGATGCTCACCGTGCGCTCCAGCGGCATCTACCCGATACGACTGACCATCAACATTGCCTGATATGGAAGAAGAATTTTATCTGAACATCATGTACAAGAACGAGCGGGTCAAGTTCCGGATCGTCAATCCGGACGCCCCTTTGTCTGCCCTGATGCACAACCTCCGCCACGTGACCGGAAAGGACGGAAGGCTGATTTTCGACTTTCCCTCCCTGGATGCGAGCGGCGCCCCGCTCGATTATTTCTTCGGAAAGGAAGATCCCGACATCAAGGAAGTGCGGGTGCTGCGTCCCCGCATCGGCCATACCGACCAGACCCTGGCCGACTACCACATCAAGAACGGGGATACGCTCTACGTCATTCCCGATCCTTTTCCGGGTTAGCCGATGACGGGACGGGACAGAAGACTGCTCTTTGAACGGGATGCGCTGCTCGGGAGCCTGGCCGGACGGGAAGACATCGTCTGCCGCCCGCTGGAGTTCAACGGGAGCGGCCTGCCGACAGCCTATCTGGTCGAGTACCGGATCAAAAGCATCTGCGGCATCCGCGAAGACAGGAGCCCCGCGTTCGCCGACCGTTTCCTGCTTCGCATCGAACTGCCCGAAGGTTATCCCGACATTGACAGCCCGCCCGTATTCCGCTTTCTGACCCGCGACGAAAACGGAGTTCCCATACCCCACCCCTGGCATCCCAACATCCGTTACAGCGGTGATTTCGCCGGGAGGGTGTGCCTGAACGCCCCGGACACGCACGGGAGTCTGGCCGCAGCCGTCGGAAAGATAGAGAGTTACCTGCGCTACGAGCGTTACCACGCCCTCAACCAGGCACCTTATCCCGAAGACCAGACGGTCGCAGCCTGGGTCATCCGCGAAGCGGAGCCCAACGATTGGATTGTTTTTTAAAAGATATGAAAAAGATTTTCATTCTGCTCATTGTTCTGACCGCCTCCCTGCAGGGCCGCGCCCAGCTGGCGACGACGGTGAATGTCAGCGCCCGGGAGCCCTTCACCGCCAACCTGGAGATGTCCAAGGATATTCCGGGAACGGACCTGATTGTCAAATTCAGTTTCAATGAAGGCGCCAACACCCTGACGGTCCGGCTGGTGTCGTACCGGGGACTGTTCGTCTTCCGCGATGACGTCCGCTACGGTCAGGTGGTCAGCTGGCTGCACCTGCGCCCGAAAAAGTTTCCCTACCCGGTCACCTGCAGTCCCAAGGACCGCTTCCTCGTGACCGACGCCATCCGCAAGGCCATCAAAGGCCCCTTAGGCAAGCAGATCTTCCATCGCTGGGTCCAGTACGAAGGACTGCAGCCGGTACAGACCGAATACAAGATGGTCAACGACGTCATCGAACAGACCTTCGACATCACCGAGAAACGCTCCGTGGTATCCCTGACCCTGCGGGACATCTTTCTGATGGACCCGGGCAAAAAGGAGGGACAATACAGCATCGTTTACTGGAAAGACCTCAACCGGCGTTTCGACATCGCCATTATGCGGGACGCCTGCTTCGGCAAGGAGGAGGAAATCAATTCCTCCCGCCAGGCCCTGGAAGGCATCCGGGCCGCTTACGACTCGCTCAAGGTACGCTACGGCAACGGCATCGCGCAAAGCAAGGAAAGCCTGGCGATTTTCAACGATATCAAAGGCACGCTGACGGCCCAGTTTCCCAGACGCAGCAGCGACAGCCTCTGCGACTGCATCAATGAAAATGTGGACAACTACAACCTCTATGTCGATTCTCTGGCCCGGATGGAAGTGAAGTTGCCCGCAGCGGCGCGTCAGAGCGTCGTCAAGGGCGTCAGTCCCCAGTCCCTGCTGTCCAAGGCGCAGAAAATCGACATGTCGGTCTCCCGCTGGCTGGCCAGCAGCAACGCCAAGGAGCGTAAGGACATCGAGAAAGAGTGTCAACGGCTGATCAACGCCGGCAACAGCGAGATAGAAAGCAAAGGCGTCTATACCAAAGAACAGACGGAGGCCAAAACGGCGTTCAAACACGCGGAGGCCTACTTCAACAGAACTTGCAAACAATGAAAAGAATCATTCTGACCGTCCTGTTGCTGACCTTCCTGCTGCCTCTTCACGCGCAGAAGGCGGGGGAAATCGGAAGCGTCGCAGACCGTTTCGACGAGTTTGACGCCAGTTTCAAGGCTATGGACAAGACGCTCTCACGCGCGGAAAAACTGGCGGACTTGGACGAATTTGACAAGTCGCTCGCCGAGCTCGGCACGCGCTGGGACCTCTACTACCAGGCGGAAGCAAATGTCATCGGAGGCACCAAGAGCCTGCTGGACGCCTGCACACAGTTGCTGGCCGCCAAGGACGACCTGACGCAGAAAGCGGCGGCCAGACGGCTGGGACTGCAAGCCAAGGCCGATTTCCAGGCGGCGGAGCGTTTTATGGAGGAAAAGGACAGCGTATATCGCCGGCTGCTCAAAAGCGCCCGACGGTTTTCGCAGGTACAGGCTACGGGCAAACAACTCAAAAAGGTGCAGACGCGCGAGCAATTGCTCACGGCCCAACTGGACCAGCATTACGGCGCCGCCCAAGCGGCCGTCGCAGCCGATGCCAGCCTGGATATCTCCCCGCTGGAAGAGAAATACCTGAATCTCAAGAACTACTCGGCGATGATTCAGGCCTGCCAGTACAAGCCCTTTATCGAGCGCATCAAGGACTGGCTGCTGTCCTTTGCCGCCGTCGCCATGCTGTTGATGTTCGCCAACATGGTGCAGGGCAAAATTCAGGCGGCCAGACAGATGAAAGAAAACATGAAAAAGATGCAGGAACAACTGCACAAGAACGATGATGAAATCCCTACGATCTAAACTTTTGAGCAACGCCGCCCTGCTCGCGGCCCTCGCGTCCGTCCCGGCCTGCGATTCGGCGCAGGACCTGATGGATCCGGACAGCGAAGAAGAGCAGTCTCCGCAAACGGCTTTGCCGGCCTTGGACATCAAGTCCGCCGAATTTTCCGCGGACGGCAAGACCCTGACCCTGGCGGCGCTGGCGGTCAAGGATCTCGGCGACCTTCCCCTCGACGACAAAGACTCGGTCAGCGTCGTCGTGAAAGAGACGGACGCCAGCGGAAGGCCCGTACCATCGCAACCCGTCCTCTCCGAGGTGGTCCGGACCGGTCCGGAGGTCATCCGCGAGGCGGAACTGCACTTGTCCGTGCTGGTGGATCTCACCCTTTCCAGACCGCTGGTGGAGGCCCAGAAAACGGCCGTGCGTCAGATTCGTTCAGTATTCGGCGAGGACAACATGTCCCTGACCTTCCTGACGGGCGACGGCCTTTCCAAATCCTTCAGCGTCTCCGATTTCGTCCTGGACAACGACTTCGTCCGGGATGAAAGCAAGGGCGACAAAAAACTCCTGCTCAAGGCTGTCCTGACCAACCTGGTCGCCGCACGCGACAGTTGCGCGGCCCACCCCGGACGCCGCTGCATCGTGCTGGCCTTCTCCAACGGCAAGGTGTATAACGGGGCCCGTACCATCGACCCCCTGCACTTCTCCCGGCAGGAAGAACTGACGCAGTTGTGTGCGACCCTGGCGCCTGCCACTTCTTTTTATTATGTCAATTTTGCACAGCAGAACGCTCCGGGAGAGGCCGGTTACTTTTTCCAGAGCCTGTGCGAAAGCACGCAGGGATTCTATGACGAAAGTTTTTCGTGGAGCAAGATGAGCCAATACATCTTCCCCCACTACAACATCGATTATACGGATTTCAAGATTTTCCTGACCAACCCCGACGGCAAACTGTACAACGGACGGCGCGACCTGAGCATCGAGTTTTATGCGAATGATGAAATGGTCGCCGACGCCCGGACCACTTATTCCCTCGGCAGTTTCTACCAGCCGGTCATCGTCAACGGCCGCCCCCGCGCCCAGATTCTTCTTCAGGGTGCTGTGGTGACACTGCTGCTGTTGGTGCTGCTCTATCTGGTCTTCCAATATGTCGTGCCCCGGATTTCCCATATCATCTTCCGCAAAAAATATGTCCGCAAATATACGGGCGGCAACATGAGCGTCGGCGGTGTCCTGGTCGGAAACGAGTGCTACTACTGCAAGGCGCCTTTCGCTCCCGGCGAGGAAATCGTAGCCAAGTGCAAACATGTGATGCACTTGCAGTGCTGGGAGGAGAACGGGCATCACTGCCCCGAGTACGGTCGCAACTGCAAGGAGGGCTCCCACTATTACAACAAAGAGAAACCGGGCGACCCCGGAAACGCCTCCTTCCTCCTCAAATGGGTGGTGGCAGGCCTGTTGGCGGGATTCTGCTCCTGGCTGCTCTTCTCCACCGTGAGCAACCAGATGTCCGTCTCCTGGATGGAAGGCGTGATGATGAAAATCTACGGCATCAAAGCCGGTACGCCCGAAGCCCTCTCGTTCAGCGAGAACTTCGCCTCCCACCTCAACCAGCTGCCGTCCTTCGGTCTGGGCATGGGGCTCTTCCTGACCCTGGCGCTTTCGATGCTGACCATCTATCGCCGGAATCTGCGCCGGATGGCGGTGGAAATCACCCTCCGCTCCCTGGGAGGCGCCCTGACCGGCTACCTGATCTTCATGGCCGGCTGCGTCCTGTCGCAGATTGTGGACTTGAAGGAAAGCAGCTTTATGATCGACTGGATTCCGTGGACTTTGACCGGATATGCCATCGTGCTGATTTCCACCATCGGGACGACGGTGCGCGTGCGCAAGAAATGGATTCTGCTGAGCATCGCGCTCGGCGTGGTGTCGATGCTGATCTGGGATCTTATCTTCGTGAGGATGGGCACCGACTACCGCACCCTGCTGCTGCTCAGCCATGTGGTGTTCTCCGTCGGACTGGCCTTGAGCGTCGCACAGGATTCACCCCGCTCGGAGCGTTATTTCCTGCACGTGGGCGGCTCGATGAAGGAGATGGATATCGCCATCTACAAGTGGTTCGAGGCCAATTCCAACCGGGTCGTGACTCTGGGCAAGTCCGTGGACTGCGACCTCGTGATGTCCTGGGACGTCAAGGGCGATATCGCCCCGGTGCAGGCCAACCTCACCAAGG
>CAMNQO010000002.1 GCA_946549475.1 uncultured Bacteroidales bacterium | reverse complement strand
TTGGTAAAGGTCAGCAAGTTGACACCCTGCAGGAAAATCGAAGCGCCGCTGAACCGGATGGCCTGCATCCATTTCTTGGGCAGAGAGTAGGATATCTGCACATTTTTGAGGCGCAGGTAGGAGGTATCCTTGAGCCACCAGGTGCTGCTCTCGTAGTTCATGTTGTAGGAGGCACTCGGAGACAGGCGGGGAACCTGCACGTTCTGGGAAGGATTGGCCGTCGTCCAGCGGTCGAGGACATAGGTCATGATGTTGCCGCTGGACATACCCTGCTGGAAAGGCGTCACGCCCTGTCCGGAAATGAGGGCATCCACGCAAGCCGTTCCCTGGAACATCGCCGAGAGGGAGAGATTGCGCCACGCGAGGTTGAAGCCGAAGCCGTACATAATTTCCGGGGTGGAACCGTAACCGATGGGCACCTTGTCGTAGTTGTCAATCTTGCCGTCGCCGTTGATGTCTTTGTACTTGATGTCACCGGCACGGGTATCGCCCGTCTGGTAAGGCGAAGCGGTCACTTCCTCGTCCGAGTCGAAGAGTTTCTCGGCGATAAAGCCGAAGCGCTGTCCCACCCGTTGTCCGCGGACGTCCAGCCAGGGATAGGCATAGGTGATGTCGTTCTCGATGACCGTATTGTGGCTATAGGAGAAGTTGCCCATGAACGACAGGAACCAGTCTTCGTTCAGTTGCTGGTGGTAGTCCACCGCCACCTCGAAACCGTGGTTATTGACCTTGCCGAGGTTGCCCAGCGGGGCGCTGGTCAGACCGACATAGGCCGGAATGTCGCCGCGCGAGAGGAAGATGCCCTTGCGCTTGTCGTTGAAGTAGTCGGCATGGACGGACAGGTTGTTGTTGAGGAAATTGATATCGAGACCGACATTGAGTTTGTTGGCCGTCTCCCAACTCACATTCACTCCTTCCTCACCCACGCGTTTGGTCTTGTAACTCGACTCGTAACTCTTGCCGAAGATGTAAGGGACGGAGGAGGTCGCCGTGATGGTAGAAAGATAGGCGAAGCGGCGTCCGGTGATGTTGGAGTTGCCCACGAGGCCGTAGGTCCCTCTCAATTTCAGGAAGGAAATCACATTCTTGGCCTTCTCGAAGAATTTCTCGTTGGAAATCACCCAGCCCAGACCGGCGGAGGGGAAGAAACCGTAGCGGTTGGCCGGCGCGAAGTTCTCGGAGCCGTTGTAGCCGAAGTTGAACTCGACGAAGTAGCGGTCGTTGTAGGAATAGGTTGCACGGCCGGCCAGACCGTTGAAACGGTACGGGAGCGCCGTTTCCACGGAAGAAGCCTTGGTGTTCTTCTCGTCACTCTGGTTGTACAGGAGCATCGCGCTCACATCGTGCTTGCCGAAAGTGCGTTTGTAGTTGATGCCCGCCTCGAAATAGATGCTCATGTTGCCGCTGGAGGAGTTGCTGTAGGAAAGCGACTCGCTGCCCGTGAAGGTCTGCTGCCAGATAATCTTCCCTTCCGTATCGCGGCCGATGGGCATATAGCAGTCCGGGCTGCGGGTAAAACGGTTGGACGTGTAGTTATAGGAGTCGAAAGAGACCGTCGCCGAGATGGAAAGCCCCTCCGTAATCCAAGGCAGGTCCTGCGTCAGTTTGAGGTTGGAGTACAACTGGCTTCGCCACTGGTTGGCATAACCCATCTCGTTGAGGACCGCATACGGGTTCTGACGGGAGCCGGCAGGCTTATCTCCGATCTTGCCGTCGGGATAGAACGGAGCGATGTAGTTGGCCGCCGCATTGAACGCGGAGGAGAAGATGGCCTGGTTGGAGGAGGCGGGATAGTTGGCGTTGGCCAGATAGCCCTGGATGCCGAGTTTGATGTCGGTGGTCTTGAAGGGCTTGAGGTTGAAGTTGGAGGTGACGGAATAGCGGTTGAAATAGGTATTGGCGTTGTAGTCATGCATCTGCGAATCGTTGTTGTACATTCCGTCTTCGCTGAAGTAAGCCAAACCGATATAATAAGTCGCCATGTCCGTACCGCCCGAGATGTTGGCCGTCGCGTTGCGGTTGTGGCCGAAAGGCTTGAACAGGAGTTTCATCCAGTCCACATTGGGATAGAGGAGCGGATCCGCGCCCGTCGCCGTCTTCTGGATCTCGATGTCGGAGTATTTGCGCACTTCACCACGGGTCTCGAGGGCCTCGTTGGAAAGTTGCATATAGGTCGGTGCATCCACGAAAGAAGGCAGTTGGATAAACTGCGTGATGCCTTCGGTGTAGCGGATGTCGAACTTGGGCTTGCCCGTCTTGCCGCCCTTGGTGTTGATGATGATGACACCGTTGGCACCGCGCACGCCGTAGATGGCCGTCGCGGAAGCGTCCTTGAGGACCGTGAAACTCTCGATGTCTTCGGGGTCGATGTTGGAAATGCTGCGGGGCACGCCGTCCACGATGGTCAGCGGGGCGCTCATGCTGGCGGTCAGGGTGCTGATACCGCGGATGTAGATGGTCGCATCGTCAAAGCCCGGCTCGCCGCTGCGCTGCATCGAAACTACACCCGCCACACGGCCCGCGATGGACTGCGTGAGGTTGGCGACCGGCGCCTTGAGGTCTTCGGTGGTGATGTTCTGCTGGGCGCCGATGACGGAGATTTTCTTCTGCGTACCATAACCTACGACGGTTGCCTCCTGGAGAACTTCGTTGTCCACGGCCAGCACGACATCCAGCAGCGGATCGGCCGTAACGACTACTTCCTTGCGTTTGTATCCCACATAGTCGAAAATCAGGATATCCCCTACTTCCGCCTCCACGACATACAGGCCGTTGAGGTCCGTGGCACTTCCCGAAGAGAGGTTTTTCTTGGGCATGACCGACACCCCGATCAGGACTTCACCGTCTCCGGCATCGGTGACTGTACCGGTAATACGCACCTTCTTTTTTGCCTTCGCGGCCGGACCCGGAGACGGTACGGCATCGGTCTGGGCAGAAGCAATCAAATCCACCATGTTCCCGCTGACCTTCCACTGGAGTCCAGTCCCTTGAAATACCGCCGCACAGATTTCATCCACCGTGGCATCTTTGAGATTTACGTCCAAGGCGGGCATGGACATTTGCCCCACACTTTCACGCATGGAAAACAAGATGCCGATCTGACGGGTAATCGCCTCCGCCACATCATTGGCACGGGTTGGGGGCAACGACAAATGCAGGTCATACGCAGAAAGTGCGTGCGGCAGCAAGAGTGCCAAAAACAAAATTAGTTTTTTCATGAGAGTTCTCATTCCTGTATGATTTCAAATTTTCTCGATGAGACAGTCTCCAGACGAGAAACGATTTCTTCGATGGGCATGGATTGGGAAAAACTGAAGGTCAAAAGAGAACCGTCATCGGCAACCGCTTTGAGTTTTACTCCATAAATCCGCCCCAATATGGAGCATAATTCCGCCAGAGAGACATTCGGGACGGTCACGCTTCCATAGATGTCGAGCAGAGCACTCCACACATCCACTTCAGACGACCGGATATCCGTTCCATCGCTATCGCAGGAAACTTTTTCACCCGGACGCAACTGATACAGAAGATGGCCTTCAGCATCAGTCAGACTGACTTTTCCAGAAGCCAGCATCGTTTCAATACGCCCGTCCGGCTCTTGACGGATATTAAAAATTGTGCCTGTCACCTGAATCCGGACTCCGTTGATCTGTACGAAAAACGGGACTTCCGGATCAGATACGACATAAAAACACGCCTCCCCTTCCAGGGTAACGAAACGCTCGAACTGCTGCGGATAAGTAATGACCGAACCGTCATTGATATGGACATGGGACCCGTCCGGCAGCGTAATCCGGGTCCAGGATGCTGATGAGTTTTCCACCACGACCGCCTGCTGCGACGGTGCTGATGGTCTGTGCAGAACATGCCAGAGGATGCCAGCGACAAGAAAAGCCGCGACTGCAGCGACGGACATCCAGACGGCATTCCGGAGACGCCTGTGTCTGATTTTCTCCCTATGACGGCCGCCATTCAGCATCGCCGCACAATACAGGAAATTGGCCCGATCCATCCTCCGGCGATGTTCTTTGCTTTCATCCAGATAGTCCAACAACACGGCCTCCTCCTGCGGGGAAGTCTCACATCGCTGATATTTCAGGATCAGGTTGCTGTCTATATCTGCCATCGTTTCATCGTAGGGACAATCCCTTACGGATATATTAACAACTCAGCAGGCAGACTGGACGCGAAAAAATGGAAATTATCGAAAAATATGATCCAGGTAGAGCGTGAGCAACCAGGCGGGAAGGTAGTCCTGCAGGGCTGCCCGCAACAGATTGAGAGACTTTTGCATCTCCGTATGGACCCTTCGGACGGAGATGCCCAGGTCCCGGGCAATTTCTGCGTAAGTCTTATCAGAGTAGCGGCTCTCCATGAACACAGCGCGGGTAAGGTCATCCATCCGGTCCATAGCCTCGTTGACCAGCCGCTGGACATCCGAAGCAAAAAGTTCTTCCGGATTGAGAGACGAAAGGCTCCGGATTCCTTCCCGGATGAGCCGGACCTGGTGATTGGACATTTCCTCTTCCGCCCGCTTGTGAATGGCGACCGATTTGAGATAGTTCAGCGACAGGTTCTTGACAATGGTGACCAGATAGCCTTCCAGATTCGTATCTTCCGGCAAGGACGGCATCGCTCTGTGAAGACGGACAAAACTGTCGGCTACTATATCTTCGGCAACCATCCTGTCCCGCACATAAAGCCGGGCTATCCTGACGAGCGGATCGTGGAGGTCCTCATATAAACGGGTCAAGCAAGCGGGATCTTGTCGCATATCCGAGTTTTTAGGATTTGCAAAGTTAATAATAAAAACAAATCGGGCAAATCATTATCCTTATAACGATTTGCCCGATTCTGGTCGGGAAGAGGCGACTCGAACGCCCGACCCCCACGTCCCGAACGTGGTGCGCTGCCAACTGCGCTACTTCCCGTTGTCCGGAAATCCCGGACTGCCAAACAAAAAGACCGCCGTGGCGGGCGGCCTTCTCAGTTGTGAAACTTATGCAAGTTTATTGATGTAAACTGCGAGACCGCTCTTGAGGTTCGCCGCCTTGTTCTTGTGGATGACACCGATCTTGGCGAGTTTGTCAATCATGGAATAGACCTTGGGGGCGTTGGCGGCCGCCGCAGCTTTGTCTGTCGTATTTCTCAGGTCGCGGATCGCGTTCCTGGTCGTCTTTGCATAATACTTGTTATGCAACCTGCGCCTCTCGTTCTGACGGATGCGCTTCTTTGCAGATGCGTGATGTGCCATTTTTTCGTTTTTTATATTTTGGTAGCGGGTAGGAGAATCGAACTCCTGTTTCGAGAATGAAAATCTCGCGTACTAACCGTTATACGAACCCGCCGCACAATAGCCAGCCTCGGCATGTTGCCAAATTTGGGACTGCAAAGGTAGCCAATATTTTTGAACATGCAAAAAAAATTGACAAGTTCTTTTATTCTTCCGACCAGGAGTAGAGCAGGGACTCGACCTGGCGCAGGTAGTGACGCTTGTTGAACTTGGGGGCATAGACGAACGCTTCGGCCGTAATGACGGAGGCGCCGTCGGCCGAATAGAAGGAATGGGAGACGAAGGGGCCGCCCATGAAATCGTTATAGACCTCCCAGTAACCCCGCAATTCGGCAAAGTGCCGGCCTTCGTACTTGACGAAACGGCGCTGCGGCGTGGCAAAGGTGCTGGTGGTCATATAGGTATTTTCAAACATGCCGGGCACTTCTTCCTTCATCATCTCATTGCGATGCGCGACCAGGGTCTGCAAGTCAAAATCCGACGCATCGCCCGCCGCCGGAAACTGGTAGATCAGAATCGCCTGGTTGACATAGGTCGTCTCATAGGCAATCCAGACAAAGTTGTCCGTCTTCTTCTTGAGGACATAGCCGGAAGGAAAATACGGGCTGCCGCCGAATATCTCCTTGACGGGAGAGCGGAGGGCGAACTCCTGGTATTTCCGGGTGTTGTTGATGACACGGTTGCGCTCGGCGGTCTCGATGTAATTGATGATGTGCGTCATGTTGTCCTTGCACAACTGTACGGCCGACTCCTCGTCGGGCGCATCGATGCGGACCACGCACTGCGGCGTCGCCCAGACATCGTTTCCGAAGCGGACGGCGGGATGGTCGATTTTCGACGATACATCGCAAAGGATGAGGTTGCGGTGGAGTTGGAAGAGTTTGGAAAAAGCGGCCGGGGGGACATCCGCCAGACTGTAAAGGGGCTCCTTCTGGGGCAGGAAGGGACAGTCCGCCGCCAGCGAATCGCGCAAAATCTGCCCGAGGGGTCCGTTCCAATATTCTTTATCAATCACGATAATGAGTTCACCGGCCTTGCCGCTGACATTGGGCAGCAGGGATTTGCTGCGGCCTCCGCAGGAAGGGAACAGGAGCGTCAGCACCAGGGCGCCGGCAAGCAAGAAGAGAGGGCGGAAAGCGCCGGGACGGGAGAAAGCGAAGCGGGAAGGGCCGTGACGGAAAGGTAAAGAAAAACGACTCATAATATATAATAGTATCAGTGGATCAGGCGGCCGATGTCATTGCCGAATGCGAGCACCATCAGGGCCAGCAGGAGGACCATGCCCACCATCTGCGCCACATACAGGAATTTGTCGCCGGGCTTGCGGCCGGTCAGGATTTCATACAGGACGAAGAGGATGTGTCCGCCGTCCAGACCGGGAATCGGCAGCAAGTTCATCACGCCCAGCATGATGGAAAGCAGGGCGAGGATGTTGACAAAACGCAGCCAGTCCCAGGCGGAGGGGAATACCTGCCCGATGGAAATGAAACTGCCGACGGACTTGTAGGCCTTCGTAGAGGGGTTGAAGACCAGTTTCAAGTCTTCAATATAGCCGCCGATGGTGGAAAAGGTCAGTTTGAAACCGGCCGGAATCGCTTCCCAGAAACCGTATTCCCGGGTCTCGAAAGGCGGCATGAGGCTGTAAATGCCCAGCAGGCCCGTCGAATCCACCTGCAACATCACGCTGAGGGTATCAAAGGCATCCGTAGCGTTGCGCGGACGCAGGTAACGGGCCTCGACACGCCCGCCTTTGTACTGCCGGAGCAGGTTTCTGGAATCCTGGACATAGCGGATGGGCTGTCCGTCCAGCGAGATAATCCGGTCTCCGCGTTGAAGGTCGCAGCCATAATTGGGCGAAACGGGCGGAATGGTATCGACCACGAAAGGCAGGGCCAGACCGAACATGCCGGGGGTCTGGAGCACCTCGGGCAGCCGCGACTGGTCCAGATAGAGGGTCAGCGTGTCCGCACCGCGCACCACCTCGGCCGTCCGCGCCCGTCCCCGGGCCATGTCCAGTTGAAGCCGGTCGAAATCGGCCGTCCGGGCACCGTCGAATCCGATGATATGGTCGCCGGTCCGGAATCCCATGTCTTCCGCCAGTTCTCCGGCCCAGATCCGGGTGTCGTCGCCGTTGCCCAGATAACTGCTGCCCCATGCGGCGAGGATGACGACATACAGGACGATGGCCAGGATGAAATTGAAGAGTACGCCGCCCGCCATCACCAGGAGACGCTGCCAGGCCGGTTTGGTCCGGAACTCCCAGGACTGGGGAGGAGTCTTCATGTACTCGGTGTCCATCGACTCGTCCACCATGCCGGCAATCTTGCAATAGCCGCCGAGCGGCAGCCAGCCGATGCCGTAATCCGTCTCGGATGCAGCCAGCCGCGGGAAATGCCGGGCGACGAAACGGCTCTTCTTCGTAGAAAAAAGGGCTTTCCCGCCCACATCGAAGAACAGATAGAATTTATCGACCCGGATGCCGAAAAGACGGGCAAAGAAAAAGTGCCCGAATTCGTGGACGACAATCAGGATGGACAGGGCCAGGATGACCTGCAAGGTTTTCAGCAATACGACCATCAGCGGTTAAGGATTTGGGAGGCAGCCTGCAAGGCAGCCGCATGCGTTTCAAAAATATCTTCCACCGCCGGGGACTGCAAAAACGGGACCTGCGCCATACAGGCTGCAATTATGTCAGGGATGTCATAAAAGCGGATGGCAGAGCGCAGGTAGGCGGCGACGGCCGCCTCGTTGGCGGCATTGAGGATGCAAGGCAGGTTGCCTCCCCGCGAAATGGCCTTGAACGCCAGTTCCAGACAGGGGAAACGCTGCACATCCGGCTCCTCGAAAGTCAAAGTGCCGAGGGAGGCGAAATCCAGTTTCCTGTTGTTGAGCGTCAGCCGGGCGGGATAGCCCAGGGCGTACTGGATGGGCTGGCGCATGTCGGGATGCCCCATCTGCGCGATGACGGCACCGTCCGCAAACTCCACCATCGAATGGATGATGGACTGCGGATGCACCACCACGCGGATATCGCCGGGCGCCGCATCGAAGAGCCAGGTCGCCTCGATGACCTCCAGCCCCTTGTTCATCATCGTTGCCGAGTCGATGGTAATCTTGGCGCCCATATCCCAGTTGGGATGCTTCAGGGCATCGGAAGCCCGCGCGGCGGCTATGCGCTCGCGGCTCCAGGTCCGGAAAGGGCCGCCGGACGCGGTGAGATGGATTTTGCAGAGACGGTTGTCCCCCGCACCTTGCAGACACTGAAAGATGGCCGAATGTTCCGAATCCACGGGCAGGACAGGCACCCGGTGCTGCCGGGCGGCTTTCATCACCAGGGAACCGGCCGCCACCAGCGTCTCCTTGTTGGCCAGGGCAATCGTCTTGCCGGCTTCAATGGCCGCGAGCGTAGGCCGCAGGCCGCTGAATCCGACCATCGCGGCCAGCACGACATCCACATCGGGCGCGCACACCCGCTCGCAGACGGCGTCCATGCCGGCCAGCACGGCGATACCCGTCCCGCACAATGCAGCCGCTACTTCCTGATATTTGTCCTGATTGCCGATCACCACGGCCGCAGGACGGAACTCTTGCGCCTGTTCTATCAATTTTTGCACCGAATTGTTGGCCACCAGCAACGCCGCCTCGAAAAGGTCGGGATGCTGACGGATGACATCCAGGGCCTGGGTGCCGATCGAGCCGGTCGAGCCCAGCAACGCTACTCTCCTCTTTGCCATCGGATCAGAAATGAATATAGATGGATGGATCGACGGGCTGCCCGTCATACCAGAGTTCGAAATGCAGGTGGTCGCTGGACTTGCCCAGGAATGCGATGGCACTGCCGGCCGGGACCTTTTCGCCTGTCTTGCAGAGCAGACGGTCGCAATGGCGGTACACGCTGATGATGTTGTCGGCATGCTGCAAAATGATGCCATAGCCGTCGAACTCGCTGAAAATACTCGAGATGACCGTCCCGTCCAGGGTCGCCTTGACCGGCGAATCCTCCGGCAGGGCGATGTCCACATACGGGTGGGTGATGCGGTCGAAAGGAAAGGTCAGCACGCCTTTGACCGGGGGAAAGAAATGCTGGCCGTCGATGCCCGTCTGACCCCGGCGGGCGGAAAGGGTGAACTGCTCCTGCTCCGTCACTTCGGCCCGCAGGAGCGAATCCTGCATCGCAGCCCTCGGGGAGACCGGCCGGGCAGCCAGGCGGCCGATGCTGTCGATGCCCATCGCAGGCTCCCCTTCCAGCACCCGGCGCAGGTCCTCCGTATAGAGATACCAGCGGGCGATGGCCTGCTCCAGCGAGTCGATGCGCAAGGCATTCTCGATGGCGGCCTGACGCGAACGCGCATCGGGATAGCCCGGCACCAGCGTGCGCAGCGGCGTATAGGCCACCGTAAACCAGAAGATGACTCCCAGCAGCAAAAGGGCGGCCACCAGGATGAGAATCAACTGGCGGAGCGAGGCCTTGCGCCTCCACAGTATCCGGTGCGTCTCGTCTTCGTTGATGGTGAAGCGGATCTTCCCTTTCGGCAATCGTGTTTTTTTATCGGACATATTTGCTAACTTTGCACTTTGTTATGGACAGGTTCATCGGTATCGATTACGGAAGAAAACGCACGGGATTGGCCATCAGCGACCCCCTGGGACTCTTTGCATCTCCCCTGGACACCGTCCATCCTGCAAAGTTAATAGATTATCTCAAAAAATTGGCAGAAAAAGAGACGATACAATCATTCATTGTCGGCGCACCGCGCAATTTGGACGGCCGGGAAAGCGAAGCGATGAAGGACATACGCGCCTTTCTGCCCCTTCTGGGGAAATTTTTTCCCGGGATTCCCGTCGAGATGGAAGACGAGCGCTTCACCTCCGTCCTGGCCCACCGCGCCATGATCGACGGAGGCATGAAATACAGCGACCGGCGGGACAAGGCCAATGTGGACAAAATCAGCGCCGCCATCATCCTGCAAGGGTGGCTGGACCGGCGCAATGCACAGCGGCCCGCCAACGAAGAAAACGAAAAAACACCATGATACGACCGATTTACCTGTACGGGCAAGGCGTCCTGCGCAAAGTAGCCGAGGAAGCCGATCTGACACAAAAAGAAGCCCTCAAGACCCTCGTCCGGGACATGTGGGACACCCTGGCCAAGGCGGACGGCTGCGGACTGGCCGCCCCGCAGGTCGGGGAATCCCTGCGCGTGCTCATCGTGGACGGCGACGTGGTCGCCGAGACCTACGACTACCTCAAAGGCTTCCGCCGCACGATGATCAATCCCGTCGTCAAAGATGCCAGCACGGAGACCTGCACCTACTCGGAAGGCTGCCTGAGCATACCGGGCATCTACTCCGATGTCCGCCGCCCCTCCTCCCTGACGGTCGAATACTACGATGAAAATTTCGAGCGGCAGGAAGAGACTTTCGACAAATTCGCCGCCCGCATGATCCAACACGAATTGGAACACCTCAGCGGCCATGTCTTCACGGACAACCTCGCCCCCATCCGCCGCAAAATGATCGAGAAGAAACTCCGCAACATCTCCGACGGCAAAGTCTCCACCGCCTACAAGACGAAATAAAAACAGGCCCGGCAAAAACGCCGGGCCTGTCGGAACTATCGGGCCTGCCAGGCGCCGCAAGTCGTAGCGGAGCCCCGGGCGATGCCCAGTGCGTCAACCGTGAAACTGTCGGCTGCGATACCGGCCACCCAGTCGCAGAAATCGGCACCGGCGTCCTCAACTTTGAAGACTTCCGTCTCCGTCTCCGTTCCGGACGAGTCTTTCACTTTCACCACCCCGCGGACGCTGACCGGCAGGGCCGTCCTGGCAAGGCCGGCGATGGATGCGGCGTTCATACGGGTATGTCCTTCCATCACGCCGCTCCACTTGTATACATAGCCGGAAGCATCCCAGTTCATGTCGAGCGTGGCGAAATTGGCATTGGACTTGTCGCCGGTGCCGGGGGTATAGATCTGGTCCGAGCCGTTTGTTCCGGAAACGCTGCCAACGATGCAACTGCCGAGCGACTTGACCGTCGCCGCTCCCGAAAACAGTACGGAGGGCTTGGCCGAATTGCCGTTGACCAGGATGCTGTTGAGCAGGGCCGCCGTCTTTCCGCCCTCGATGCGGAACAAGCCCATGGCGGAACGGTCCGCTATCGTAGAATTGATTATCAGGCTGTTGGCCGTACCGTTGACGACAGGATCATTGCCGCTGCCCTTGGCTTTGTTGAGCGCGATGGTGACATTGTTCATACAGAGGGCGCCCAGGCTGGTCGTCTGGATGGCCACGCCCCAGTCTCCGGAAACGGTGGTATTGGTGATGGCGCTGCGGTTCATATAGCAGAGGCCGTTGTTCAGACGCAGGCAGGCCCGGTTGTTGGCGATGTTGCCGTCAAACTTGCAGCCGTCGATATACAGCCGGCCATCCGTCTGAAGGACGGCGGCACCCGTTCCCGAAGTCGTATTGTTGCGGAAAGCGCAGGCATTGAGTTTCAGGATGCCGTTGGCCTTGAGCAGGGCGACCGTACCGCCGACGGAGCCGTTGCCCACATTGGCCGTAGCGGAGCGGTTGGACGAGAAGGTACAACTGCCCAGCGTGACCATCCCTTCTTCCATCGAGACGGCACTGCCTCGGGAGACAGCCTCATTGCCGGTGAAAGTACAGCCGTTGCAGGTCAGCGTCGCTCCCGCCCCGTTGGCGTGTATCGCACCGCCGGCATAGCCCTGCGAGACATTTTCACGGAAAGTGCAGCGGTCGAGCGTCAGGCTGCCGCGTGAGAAATTGATGGCGCCGCCGCAGTTGCCGGCCGTATTTTTCGAGAAAGTGCAGGATGTCATCGTCACGCGGGAATTGACATTGTCCACGGACAGCGCCGCCCCGTTGCGGGCCGCATTGGAAGAGAAGGTGCAGGAGTTGGCCGCAATCGTACACTTCTGGGCGCAAATCGCCGCTCCGCTGTAAGACTCCGTTACGGCCGTATTGCTGCGGAATATGCAATCCTGCAAAGTCAGGGTGCAGTCGCCGCTGCCTCCTGCGGAACATTGGAAGACTCCGCCGTTGGCGGCGCTGTACGCATAAGCGAAGGTAACACCGTCAAAAAGGATGTCCGTCTGGTTGCCCAGGATGAAAATCCGGTAATCGGAGGCATCCGCGCCACCGTTGCCGTTGGCGTCTCCCGTCAGCATCGACACATGGGAAGCCGTGTTCCGCTGCGTCAGGTCAACACCGGACGAAGCCGGGCTGTAACCGCCGTAGAAAGACAGTTTCACCGGACTGGCATACTTGGTCCATTCCAGTTTGACCACTTTTTCCGCCGCATTGGCAAGGAGATACTTGCCCGAACAGAAATAAAATTTCACGCCGTTGAGTTTGTCTGCCTGGGCATAGGCGGCCGCATCGTCCTGGGTCCCGTCGTCGCCGAGTTTCTGGGCGATGAGTTCCCGCAGACCGGCGGCATCCATCGCATTGTTCCAGGAAGAGCCGTCCTTGAGGCCGAGGGCGGTCGGACGGATGAAATAGACGCTGCCGTCCGGAATGCGGTCGTCGCTGGGCGCGGGCTCATCCGGATTCACCGGGTCGGGAGGAAGGGGATCGTCCGGGTCCGTGGGATCGGAAGGTTCATCCGGCCCCGCCGGGTCGGTCTTGCCGTCCACGCCACGGTTGTGGGCGTCAATCTGCGCCTGGGTCATCACCTGTGCCTGACGGATTTCCGCCTTGGAACATCCGGCCAGGACAAACAGCAGGACAAACAGTGTCCAAAAGGACGGGAGGAAAGCAGGTATTCTCATTTTTGAAGCATCTGTGATGGGTTGAACAAAGGTAGATCAGTCTATATTCGGGTCATAAGAGCCGGGCTGATAGCGGTCGTCTCCCCGGACTTCGCCCCGCGCATCCTTGGCAAAAGCGTACGGGGTCACCCAGTTGGCATAAGCACGCCCGAGCACCGAAATGTTGCAGTAAGCCACCGGATTGAAAGATACGGCCGTATCATAGATGTCATCCACGATGGCGAAACTGCGGATGTCGGAGAGGACCTGGGCCACATCCCACTTCCACCAGCGGGATTCCAGCGTACCGGCCAGCACGGCATCCTTGACCGTATCATCGGAAGTCAGGGGGTCGGTGCCGGTACCGGAAAGGACGACATTCTTGAACAGGTTGAAACCGCCGCTGCGGAGGACGCCATTGTTGAGAATCAGTCCCGTCCCGCCAGCCTTGGAACTGGAGAAAACGCTGTTGATGACGATGGAACCGGCATCGGCGGAGGACTCGCAACGGAACGCCGCATTGTATTCGGTCGGCTCCGCATCATCGATGATGGTGGAATTGACGACGAGGAAAGCGCCGCCGCCATTGAGCGTGGAGCCCGTTCCGCTGTTGCCCACCAGCGTGCAGTTGTTCATGCAGACTTCCCCGGCGGAACACTGGATAGCCGAGCCGAAAGAGCCGCCGGTCAGCGTATTGCCCGTAAAGAGGCAGCGGTCCAGGAACAATACGCCCAGACGCTCGTTGGTCCGGACGGCCCCGCCCCGGCTGTTGGCCGAATTGTTGCGGAACACGCAATTGTACGCCTTGAAATAGCCCTGCGAGACAAAAGCGCAGGGACCGCCCTCGCGGCCCGCATTGTCGTTGACCGCATTGACATTACCCTCGAAGATACAATTGCGGCACTCTACCGAAGTACTCAGATAAGGGCCGTTGATGCCGAAGACGGCGGACCCTTTCCCGCCCAGCGCGTTGGCTCCGCTCTTCGAGAGATAAAAATCCTTGAAGGTGATGTTGTCGAAACGGATGTTCCCGCTTGAGACATAGGCAAAGGCGCCGTCCCCTTCACCGACCGTGCCGTTGCCGTCCGCATCTCCGGTAAACACCGTCGGATAGAGGTCCGGATTGCACAGGCTCAGGTCGGCATATTCCAAGGCCGCGCTATAACCGCCCCGGATGCAGAGGACATCGCTGGAAAGGGCGTTGTAACCGTCCTTGCGCGTCACCTGGTAAGTCCCCTCCTGGATATGGAAAGCCGCACTGGAGAGCGCGTAGGAAGGGTCGGTGATCATCTTGAGAAAAGTGGCGAACGAGATGGCATTCGTCCAGTCGGCACCGCTCTTGAGACCGGCACCGTTGCGGGTGACATACCAGTTCTCGGAAAACTCTGACGCATGGTTGCCCGAACCGGGAGGCACCATCTCGAACTGAGGCTGGCAAGCCGCAGCCACCATCAGGCCCACAAACAAATATAGACTGATTCTTTTCATACTTCACAAATTTTATCGAGCGGAAGGATAACCGGGATTCTGTACCAGATAGGGGTTGAGTTCCAGGATGGACTTGCTCAAGGGATAGATGCGCTTGTGCTTGTCGGCATCAGCCGGCTTGTCCCACCAGGCCTCTTCAAAACGGTCCCAGCGGATGAGGTCGTCGCGCCGGCGTCCCTCGAAGATAAATTCCCGCATCCACTCGTCGATGAACTCCTGATCATCGAGAATGACCGTCCCCCCGTCAGAGCCGGCATAGGCAATGTTCGAGGTAAAAGAAGCATAGTTGCGCTTGCGCACGGAGTTGAGCAGGGCACCCGCCCCGTTGACATCCCCGGCACGATAGCGGCACTCGGCCTTGGAATAGACAATCTCCGTCAGCCGCATATCGGTGTAGTCCGACTCGTTGAAATAGTCGCCCGAATAAGGATAGAACGGATATTTGACACAATACAGGCCGGAGTTCATATCCCCGTTGAAGAGGGTGGATTCCGCACGGGAAGCATCCGTGATGGTCCCCGTCGGCGCACCGGCCATAAAACCGCCGCACTGGTCGAGCAGATAGAGATCATAGCCCGCGTGCGCCTTGGCCCGGTTGCCGTCCTTGTCGATGACAGGACCCTCGAGGAAGAACATCCCCTCGCGGGTATTGAAAGAAAGATTCTTGTACTGCTTGTAGCGCACATCGCCCGGATATTTCAGGAACTTCTGCGTCGGACAGCCGAGTCTGTAGTTGTAGGGAGGACCGCTGAACAGGCGGCGGCTGGCATTGTTGTCATAGGAGGGAGACAGATGCCACTTGGGGTTGCGGGCACCATCCTGCGTGATTTCCAGATAGGCCTGGGAATTGTAAGGCAACCCGCGGCCGTAGATGGTACGGTAGTTATTCTGCATGTGCCAGGAGGAGGTACCGTAGGAGGCCGGGTAACCGAAGATGACTTCCGTACACTCCTCGTTGTTCCAGTCATAGGGCGCATACCAATTCTCGGCGAGGGTATAAGTCCCAAATTCGCCACCCAGGATGCGGTCGCACATCGTCTCGCACTTGTCCCAGGCCGGATAGCCCATCCAGGCTTCCGTATTGAGATACAGACGGACCAGGATGGTGGCGGCCGCCGCCTTGGTAAACTGGCCCTGCCAGATGCCGGGACCGCCGCTGCCTACTTTGTTCGGAAGAAGGTTCAGGCAGTCCAGCAATTCGCTCTCGATGAAATCATACAGCACTTGCGGCGATACCTGCTTGCGGCGCTCCACTTTCTCATTCTCCTCGGTGGAAGACGAAGTGATGAGTTGGCAGTTGCGGAACAAGTTCAGCAGTTTCCAATAGGCGTAGGCCCGCATCGTGCGCAACTGGGCCTCGAATGCCGCCCATTCCGTGTCTGAAATCTCGGGAAATTTAGCGTGGTCCAGACTCAGGATGTCGTCCAGCACCAGGTTGCACTGGGCGATACCCTGATAGGTATTGGTCCAGACATCTCCGATGTGGTTTTCCACGAGGTCGCCGGAAATATCCTGCCAACTGTGGGTGTGCCAGTCGGACCACTTGCCGCCGTCCCACCAGCCGAAGGAATCCATCTGCGGTGTCATGAAGACATCGGCGGGATATTCCTGCATCGGCATATAGCGCTGCACGGACTCAAAGAAATGCTCGAAAGGACGGAAGACCGCCTTGATGACATCGGTGCGCTTCTGATAATAGTTGGCGGACATCAGGGACGAATAGACATTCTCGTCCAGATTGGTACAGGAAAACACGCCCGCCAGCGACAGGATGCCCGCAACAAATGCTTTGTATGTCTTTTTCATAGAATAATCCTCCTTTTTTAGAAACCGACCTGTACGCCAAACACAAACTGGAAGGCGGAAGGATAATACGAAATGCTGCCGCCGAAGGTGCCCGGCGTCATCCCGTTGACCGGATAGACCGAAGGGTCGATGCCCGTGAACTTCGTCAGCGTATAGATATTGGAGGCCGTGACGAACACGCGGAGTTTCTCGATAAACTTCATATCGAAATTGTGCGTCCATCCGAGACTGATCTGGTCGAGTTTGAGGTAGTCGCCCGGCTCGATGAAATAGTCCGTCAGGACATTGCGGCCCGTCGTCACCTTTGCATTCCTGGCATAGGCGGAACGCATCACATTGGTCGTCATGCTCTGGAGGCCGTAATAAAAATCGTGGACATTGAAAATCTCGAAGCCGAGGGCCGTCCGCAGGGAAATGCTCAAGTCGAACTCCTTGTAGCGGAGATTGTTGGTCAGCGAGCCGGTAAACCAGGGCAGACCGTTTCCCGTGACCGCCTTGTCGGCATCCGTCCCCTTTGCGATGGGGATGATGTGGCCGTCGGCGGAATAGATGAGCCAGTCTCCGTGCGTATCCACGCCGGCATAGCGGTAGGTATAGTAATTGCCCACGCGCTGCCCTTCCTCCAGCCGCTGCAGATAGCCCGGGTTGTTGGGGTTGGACATCGAACAGAGGGAGACATAACTCTGCCCTTTGAATACATCGTTGGAGAAACTCTCGAACTTGTTGTCGGAGGTCGCACCAATGAGGGTGAAGGACCAGTTGAAATCATCCGTCCGGACAGGATTGACCGTCAGGTCCAGTTCCACGCCCTGGTTGCGCATCGAGCCCACATTGGCCGTGATGGTCGAGGAGATGTTGGGCGGAACGGCCACGTCATAGGTCCCGAGCAGATCCACCTGATGACGGTTGAAATAGTTGAGGCTGCCCGTGATGCGGTACTGCCAGAAACTGAAATCGATACCCACATTCTGGTTGTAGCCCTTTTCCCAGCGGAGGTCGGGATTGACATTGCCGGAGGGGCCCCAGACATGGAAACGCTGTCCCTCATACTGCCAATAACCGAAAGAACGGTAGGTGGACAGGGAGAGATAGTTGCCGATGTCCTGGTTGCCCGTGACGCCGAAGTCATACCGCAGTTTCAGGTCGTCCACCACGCCGGAGGCAAAGGCGAAGAAAGGCTCGTCGGACAGACGCCAGCCCACGGACACGGCGGGGAAATTGCCCCATTTGTGGTTGGCGCCGAAGCGCGAAGACCCCTCGTGGCGGATGGAGAGCGAAAGCAGGTAACGCTCCTTCCAGTCGTAGTTGACACGGGCGAAGAAAGAGATGAGGGTGTTGTCCGACTTGGAGGAGGACATCAGCACCTTGCCGTCTTCGCCGGCGAGGGCTCCCTCACCGATATTGTTGTAGAGGGTGGCGTCCGTGGTAAAATTGGTATTGTTGGCGGAAAATCCTTCCGAGACCTCATAGGCGTAGGAATAGCCCGCCATCAGGCGCATGCGGTGGTCAGCCAGTTTCATCGAGAAATTGGTCACCCACTCCAGGTTGACCAACTGGGAGGCGGACGAAGATTTGTAGGCGTAGCCTGTCGTACCGCCGTTGATCTGGCCGGAATAGGTGGACGGGGCATACTGGTTGTTGAACTTGTCCGTGATGTGGTCGGAGACCGTCAGCAGGGAATTGAGTTCAAAGTCCGGATGGTCCGGGGTAAAGAGGGGCAGGAGGTTGATTTTGGCGCTGCCGCTCATTTCCAGCAGGCGGACCTGGTCGAAATCGATGACCTGGGTGGCCCTTTCCACGAGATTGGAGCCCGTCACGCCGGAAGCAAAGAGATAATAGCCGTTGGCCGAGGAATCGTCACGGACGGGGTAGGTCGGGTTGTTCTCAAGAATGGCGCCGAAGCCGACCGAATTGTTCTTCTTGATGATACGGGGCGTGATGCTGGCCGTAAAGGAGAAGAGGCCGCTCTTGGTAGTATGGCCCGCCATGGCGCGGGCGCCGTATTCACGGCGGTCCGAACGCAGGTCGATACCGGTAGCATAGCGGTAGTCCGCCGTCACGCGGTAGTTGGTCTTGGCATTGCCGCCCGACACGGTCAGGGTGTGCATGTGTGCCATACCGGTACGGGTCGATTCCTTGAACCAGTCCGTACTCGCGCCGAAATCAGCGAGGGGATTGTCGATGCAGCGGTAGGCCCGGTACTGCCTGGCCGAGAGCATCTGCAATTCCCGTTTGGGCTGGTTGAGGGTGAAGGAGCCGCTGTACTGGGTATGGACGGAACCGTCCCGGGAGCCCTTCTTGAGATTGACGAGGATGACGCCGTTGCCGCCGCGCGTACCGTAGATGGCGGAGGCCGCACCGTCCTTGAGCACATCGATGGACTCGATATCCGCCGGATTGATGTTGGTCATATCACCGCCGGGGACACCGTCAATCACATACAGGGGGCCCGTTCCGGCCTGACGGGAGGCCACGCCGCGGATCTGGATGCTGCCCTGCTGGTTGGGGTCGGCCATCTGGCTGTTGTCCACGCTCACGCCGGAGACCTTGCCTTGCAGGAGCATGCGCGAATCGAGGGAGGATACCTGATTGAGGTCTTTGGAGGAGACATGGGAAATGGCGGAGGTCATCTCCTTCTTCTTCATCGAGCCGTAACCCACGACCACCACTTCGTCCAGCGCGGTGGTAGAACTGGCCAAGACGATGCGCAGGTCCTTCTGACCCTGGAAATTGATGACTTTGTCCTCAAAGCCGATATAGGAGATGACGACATTCTTTCCGCGTTCGATGCGGAGGGCGAATTTTCCGTCGAGGTCGGTAATGGCACCGGACTGGGTCCCCTGGATGAAGACGGAAGCCCCGATGACAGGCTCTCCGCCCTGGTCCACCACCGTCCCCGTAAACTCGCCGGCCGTCTGCGCCGACAGCGCACCCCCGGCCAGCAGGAAAAGGAAAACGAGGAAAAACTTGGAACAGTATTTCATATTCAACGGTTGTTTTGGGTATTTATCGGTCGGTCACATGCTTGCCATAAGCCTGGAGCGCGGCCCGGGCTTCGGCTCCGGTATCGACATGGATGCACTGGCAGGACGGGAAGTAACTGAAAATCTCCTCGACCTGCGCCACCTTGAAGTCTTTTGGCCAGAATGTGTTGGGATCCATCGTATAGATGGCGTTGACCGTCGTGATGGTGCCGGCGGCCGCCGATTCGGCCACCCAGGACGAATTGGTGCAGGAACTCGTGCTGGGCGCTCCGTTGGCGGAAGTGGAAGCCTTCTGGGGGAAGTAGGAGCACTGTGTGAAATAGGTATTGCCCGCGATGCCGCCTTCGAGCATGGCGTTGCGATTGGTCGCATTGGTCCAGCAATAGACATTGCACTCGGGATTGGCCGCATAGGCTTCCTTGATCTTGTCCACACTGTTGCAATAGACCAGGCATTGCTGGATCATGCCCTTGCGGGTGATGGCATTGACCACGGCCGTCACGCTGGCATCCCGGTCGCCGAGGTCCACATCGATGTATATCTTGCCGTTGCAGGCATCCAGATACTCGTCGAAGGTCAGCATCTTCTCGGTCGTCACCCGGCCGTTGCGGTCCTTGAGGAAATAGGACTTGATCTGGGCGAGGGTCAGATTCTTGATTTCGCCCGAGCCGTTGGTCTCACGGTTGATGTTGGCGTCGTGGGAGACCACCAGCACGCCGTCCTTGGTCGTGTAGAGGTCGTTCTCCACGATGTCCACCTTGTCCTCGATGCATTTGTTGATGGCCGAAAGGGAATTTTCCGGAATGGACCAGTCGGAAGAATTGGCCCGGTGGCACATCACCAGACAGAGGTCGGGGTCGGCCTTGAGCCTTTTGGCCAGCATCTGGATGGACTCCAGCGCCTTGACTTCCACCAGCCAGACGGTCTTCTGCACCTCTTCGGGACTCGTCGTCACGCGGATGGACTTCAGTCCGCTGCCTGTAAAAGTGTAGGAAACGGAGCCGGGACCGGTCCGCGTCAGCACTTTCTCCTTGCCGAACTTGACGGTCATGACCGTCGAGGGGGAAATGTTGGCAGCGCTGACGGTAATGCTCTCACCGAGCATCGCCGAGCCTGCCGTACCGGCCAGACAGACCACTCTCGGACTCAGGTCGAGGTCGTCTTCCTTCTGGCAGGAAAGCAGGGAGCAAAGCCCTGTCACGGCCGCCAGCGCGATGAAAAATCGTTTTTTCATATCGTTAGTCAATTTTGGAGTTCATAAAGTTACACAAAAGGCCTGAAACATCAAAATGCGCGGCAGCCGGGATAGTTCTTGCCATCCTGGCGCATCTGTCCCAGAATGTCCTTATTGCGCCCGCCGCAATCGTTGTCCAGCCAGTCGAGAAAGGTCTTCGCCATCCCGCCGTCTTGAGCCGCCGCCGACTGGAAGAAATAATAATCGGGGCTGCCGGTCGGCGACGGAATCGCTTCATAATGTGCGAAAGAAGCGGCGACAGCCGACCACAGGGCATCCAGCGACGCATAATTGGTATAGCCGCTCACGCTGCCGTTCCAGGCATACATCTTGTCCGTGGCGTTCCACGACCAGCCGTCCAGGTCGGAAGGGCGCTTTCCGCTCACATCGTTGCTGCCGCCCGAATACATCGAGGGCGTGTCGCTCACATCATCCAGCACGGAATAATAGGTCTGCAGATAATCGCCGGTTCTCTTGTTTACCAGATTCAGCGAATAACGGCACGAAGCGTCATCGGTCGGCAGCAGGATGGAATGATAGATCTTGCCATAACTGTTTTCAAAACGCAGGATGCCGCTGGCGGCATTTCGCAGTTTGCTCAGGAAGGTGCAGTTGACCAGCAGCAGGCGGCCCGAGCCGGAAACGGGAGAGTCGTTGACGGTCGCCGTATTGTCCGCCACCAGCAGGCTGTGGCCGAAAATCCAGCCGAAACCCGAGAAGAAGATGGCACTGCCGAATCCGCTTCCCAGGGAGTTGCCGACAAACTTGCTGTTGTTCATATAGGCAAAGCCCCAGCCTGTACCATAGAAGCACGAGCCACGGGCTGCGGCATAATTTCCGCTGAAGGTGCAGGCGTTGATCTTGACGACACCCTCATTCTGCCGCAAGGCTCCGCCTTTGCCGGAGTCCGCCCGGTTGCCCGTGAAAGTACAAGCGTCAAAGGTCGCCTGCGAGGCACTGCCCGAGACAAGCACGGCACCGCCGGAATCTTCCGCGTGCGAAGCCGTATTGGAGGTATAAGTCGCCCCATTCGCGAAATAGCGGCCGGACGCGACATAGACGGCTCCGCCGCACACGGCGCCGTTGCCCGAGAAGGTGGCATCGTCCGATGTGACGGAATGCTTCGCAAACCCTTCGTGCCCGCTGCCATAGTCGCTTACATCCATATCCATATAGAGGGCACCGCCGTTGCCGGAGGCCGTGTTGGAAGAGAAGGTACAGCCCGTCGCGTCGATATCCTGTTCGGTGTAGATGGCCCCGCCGTTGCCCGTGGCGCTGTTGCCGGTAAAGGTACAGCCGTCAAGGGACGAGAGGGTGAAGGGTGTTCCATAGGGATAGTTGAACACGCCGCCGTTGCCCGAGACCGTATGCCCGCTGAATGTACAGCCGGAGAAAGACAGGGTGGAAGCCGCCGTATGGCTGTCCGCATCCAGCAGGTTGGTCCACCACAGGCTGCTGTTGGTGGCGCGGTTGAAATTTTTGACCTCGCAGCCGGTCATGGAAAGCGATTCGCTGCCGGTCTCGCCCGCATAATAGATGGCGGACCCGCTCGTCGGAGACACCACACCGGCAGCGTTCTGTGCATCGAAGGTGCAATAGGACAAGGACGGTGTCAGTTCGGACGCGACATACAGGCCGTACCCCCGGCCGCTGCCGCCGGTATTGGCACGGATGAGACTCTTCGTACCGGAAGGCGTGCCGTCCGAGGATGTGACGGTGAGGCTGCCCGCTCCGAAATACAAGGCTCCGCCGTCGGCCGTCGCACTGGCGGAAGAATTGCCCTCGACGGTACAGCCCCGCAGGGTCAGGGCGGCTTTGTCACCCGTCAGGCGGATGACTCCGTAAGAGCCTCCGGCAGCACTGTTGCCGCTCAGCGTACAGGAAGTCATCGTCACGCTGCCGTTCTCGATGCGGGAGACGATGCCCTCTCCCTGCCAGCCCACCGTACCGGTCAATTGGTTGCCTGTCATCGGACAATTGCTGAACGAGGCCGAGGCCGCCGCATTGTTGATGTGGTGGACGGCGGAATAGCCGGGAGCCTTGTTGCCGGTAAAAGTGCAGTCCGAAAAAGAGACGGTTCCCCGCTTGTGCGTCGTCACGCCGCCCACATTGTTCGCCCGGTTGTCCGTAAAGCGGCAGGAGGAGAAAGAAATGCTGCCGGCATTGGTGGCGGCGACCTCCAGCACCAATGCTCCGCCGTTGCGGGCCGTCGCGCTGGCATAGTTGTTGAGCGTCGAAGTGCCGGAATAAGTGTTGGTAAAGTTACAGTCCGTCACCGTCAGGTTGAGGTCGGTGGCGGAGTTCTGTACGACGGCCATCGCCCCGCCCTCGCTGGTAATGTTGATAAAGTCGGAAGGATGGTAATTGGCATCGAAATCGCAACCGGTCAGGATGGCGGTCCCGCTGGTGGCATAGATGCCGACGGCTCCGCCGTTGACTCCCGCGATACCGTCTCCCGAGGACCAGGAAATGGCCGTATGGTTGCGGTCGAAAAGCGGGCGGGCGGTCCCGTCGTTCTGTATGGTAAGCGTACCGGAGGCAAAGGAGATGGCACCGGCCTGCTTGAATGTATAATTGTTGTAAAAGGTCGTCGCGCCGGTAATCTGCGTCGTCCCTCGGGTGCAGATGGCACCGCCCCAGGCATGGACGGTATTGCCTTGCGCATTGACGGAAGAGGTGCAATAGTTCCCCTCGAAACGGTTGGTTCCGCTCAGTGTCAGGGAGCCAGCCGCACTGACACAGATGGCCCCGCCGTCGCCGCAGGCATGGTTGCCGGTGAATGTCACGTCCGATGCATCCAGCGTCCCCTGGACCCAGACAGCCCCGCCGACCAGCGCTCCGTCGTCTCCGGCCCGGTTGCCGGTGAAAGTCGATCCCGTCAGGGTCACGGTCCCGGTCTGGACAGAGAGAGCGCCGCCCTGACCGTCCGTTCCATTTCCATTGTCCGAAACATTGGAGGTGAAGATGCAGTCCCGGATGGTCAGGGAAGAATTGACGGACCTGTCCGCATCCCAGTGGACGGCACCGCCGAATACGGTGGAACGGTTGCCGGTAAAGGTGCAGCGGTCCAGCGAAACCCGTCCGCCGTTGGCGGAAAAACCGCCGCCGCAGTTGGAAACGGCCGCATTGTCCGTAAACAGGCAATCGCGGATGTAGGCGACGGCGTTGTTGGCTCCCGTCTGGTCATAAACCATGATTCCGCCGCCGTTGCGCCCCGACCCTTTCTCGAAGGTGCAGCCGGCAGCCGTAAGTGTCCCTTTGCCGAGACAGACGGCGGCCCCGCTCCCCAAACGGGTGCTCTGCTGATTGACCGTCTCGTTTTCATAGAACCAGACTTCGGTGAGCGACAGCGAACAGTCTGCCGGGGATGTGCCGTCCAGCATGAAACAGCCGCCATCACCTTCGGTGACATAGGCACCGGTCATCTTGAAGTTGTCGAGGCTCCAGGCCGTCTGGCTGCCGAGTTTGAAAATACGGTGCGTGCCGGCGCCCGAGAGGACGGTCTCATGATCGCCGGTCCCCCGGCCGGAAGTGGAAGTGCCCGTCAGGGTGGTCGGATAGCCGCCCAGCAGCCTCAGATTGACCGGCTCGGCGTAAGCGGCGGCTTCGAAGGTAATCTGCGAGGGTGTCACGAAAGTCCCTTTGGCAAAATGCAGGGAGGCGCCGTCAAGCCGGGCCGCCTGGGCGAGCAGCAGGTCGGGGTCGGTCTCGGGCTCCAGCAAGTTGGCCAGTCCCGTCGCATTGAGGGCGTTTTCCCAGGTCGCGCCGTTTCCCTTGGTCTTGGGGTCGGTCTTCGTGCCGTCGCTCCTGAAAAACCAGTCGGTCACGATGCGGCTGTCGAGCGAGCCGCAGTTGAGGATTTTGCGGCGTGCCACCGTCCGCCCGGAGGTGTTTTCATACACATAGGAGGGACGGGTGATGCCGTCGGAGTAGTTGTAGCGGAGCAGAAAACCCTTGCTGAAGGTCGCACCGGGCAGCACGGCCACATACACCGTCGTCGTCTGCGTCCGTCCGGACGGCAGGGTGACGGTGATTTCACCGCTGCACGAGGATTCATCGACGCTGATGTCGCCGAGGGTCCCGGCCGCATCGGCAAAGGCGGCGGTGAAGGTGCCGGCAATACGGTCGGTCGTGACCAGGGAGCGGACGGTGATGGAAGTCGCTTCAAGGTCCGCCACCTCCATTTTCAGATAACTGCCCACATTGGAAAAGGCAAACTGCCGGCCCGATTTCGACGCCTTGCCGACGGCGATATGACAGTTGGCAAAAGCGCCGTCCTGCTCGGTCGGGACAGTCACGGTAAAAGCCCCGTGCGGATAGGTCGCATCGCCGTCATAGGTGACGGAGGTCGTGATTCCGACCGGATAGAACGCATAATAATACGCATCCTCTTCATTGACCCAGCCGTCGATGGTCGAATCGGCACTGCCGCCATGCTTGACCGTACCCTGCGTCCAGTTGGAAGCGCCGGAAGTATAGTAAATCTTGATGCGATCCCCGGCATTCCAGAGGATGTTGTTGCTTCCGTCCAGGGCCGTTTTGGTGTCATCCGCACCGCCCGTAAGAGGGTCCGCGCCGGAAAGTGCGACCGTCTCGTCCAACGCCTCCTCCCGGGCCGCGAGGGAGACCTTGCTTCCGGGCAAATAGGCCGGCGAAGCGTCAGGAACCGCATCCGCATCGGAGCAGGCCTCCAGTTCCACCCGCACCAGATGGAAATGGTCGGGAGAGATATAGTCGCCGCCCGGCTCAAGCGGGCCGGGTTGCTGTGTTTCCGAATCACCCCCGACGGCGGCCGGGGCTTCTGAAGACGGCTGCGTCTCGGAGAGCGCTTCTTTCGTCGCGCAGGAAAAAAACTGGCAACTGACAGCCAGGGCCGCCAGCATGCGCAGACAGGGTTCCACTCGTTTTTTCTGATGATAAGTGTTGTGCATAGTCACATTTTTATCAAAGTGCATAGGAGCCGGGATAGTTGTGGCCGGCCACTCTGCGGTCGCCCGCACTGGAGTTGCCCCGCCGGTCGAAATAGTATTCCCCGGAAGCCCATCCCGTCACGACCTGATTGCCGAGATTGTTGACAATAGCGTTCAAATCTTTCTCATCATTAATGGTCAAACTATAGTTGAAGCCGCTTTTCATACCGCTGGATACATAATCGTCTTTGCCGGACGGGTTGATGGCAGGCGTCGCTGTCGCGACTCCACCCACCTTTCCGTCCCAGGTATAATAGCCGGCGTCGTTCCATAACCAGGAACCCAGGCTCGCCTCCGTCTTGCCGGTCTTGTCGCCCGTACACTCGCCGGGAATATTGGTGACGGTCTGTCCGTTCCGTTCGACCGATCCGAGGATATTGTAGCCGCCATAAGAGGACCAGTTGTAGCCGCCGTAGTGGAAAACTGCCTTCCCGCTCCCCCTGTTGAGGATGATGTTGTTGAGCAGGAGGCCGTTCTTGTTGTTTTCCACCCGCAGGACCGGACCGCTGGTGTTGCCGATGACGGTGCTGTTGACCAGCATGAGATTGACCGAACCGTTGACGGTCGCCGTCGTGCGGGCAGTCGGGCCGTCATCGATGGTGCAGTTGAGGAACATCGAGTAGGACCCACCGTTATTGACATGCAGGAAACTGCCCCAGGCGTTGTTTTTTGTCACATAGTTGCCGACAAAAGTACTGCGACGGACAAGGATGAAACCACCACTGCTGTGGAAGATGGCGCCGCCCCGGGAATAGGCACTGTTGCCGTTGCAAGTACAATTGGTCATAAAGACCCGCCCGGCCTGTACATTCAGCACCCCGCCCTTGCCGTCAACGCTGTTGCCGGAAAGGGTACAGTTGGTAATGTCCAGTTTGGAATAGAGACTTTCCATATAGAGCGTACCACCATGGTCATTGGCTTCGCTGGATGTAAGAGAAGCAAAGGTATTGCCGGAAACCGTACAAGCGTCCAAATACACGCGTCCTACCCCCAGCCAGATGGCGGATCCGGCCATAGTCGCCTTGTTGCCGTTGAGCCTGGAACTTTTGTTGATTTTGAGCATCGGAGTACCTGATTCGACATTGTTGGTCCAGGAAACGCAGTTCCAATAGATGGCACCGCCTTTGCCGTCGGCGGCTGTTGCCGTGTTGTTTTCAAGGCTCGTATTGGAAATCGTGCAGTTGCCGGTCCCTGTCGTAATGTCCGTATAACGCGGCAAATCGGCGAAGATGGCGCCGCCGTGGGGAGCGCTGTTGTCGTGGATGCTGGAATTGCTGATGGCAAAGGTGGCTTTGGTGTTCAGATTGAGCATACTGCCGTTGCGCAGGGTGGTCGTGTTGCTTTTAAATTCTATCTTATCGAAGGTATAAGTCGTCACGGCAGGCGAATGAATGGGAACCGTCGCGGTATGTCCTTCAATATAATTGAGAGACATCTTGCTGCCCGTCATCGTCAGGCTTTTGCCGTTGATATAGGCGATGGCATCGCCCGCGTGAGCCGCATCGAACGAGGCACCGGAGCCCGTCACGCTGTTCCGTACGAATCCGACATCGGTCAAGGACAAAGCGTTCGAGGTCTTATAATACAAGGCGCCGCCGGAAAAGACGCTGGTATTGGAAGTAAACTTGGTGTCGCGGATGGAACAAACGGACTTATCAGACCCGTTGGTGTGGGATATCGCCCCTCCGTACCCGGCACTCTTATTGCCCGATAAGACCGGACGCCCATTGGCTTCGGAAGCCTGAATGGTCAGCGTAAGCGTTGCCAACCCGGAAGTCATGATGACACCGCCGCCAGACCAGTTATTATCGGCGGCAGGAACGGACTTGGACTCATTGGCGGTAAAATTACAGCCGCTGAGGGTCAGGGCACCGGCTTCAAGATTAATGGCCCCGCCGCCCCGCCCGCTGTCCGTCGAAGTCTGGACATTGCGGGTAAATGTACAATCGGTGATGGACACATTCCTGCCAATGGCCTCATTGTTCAGATGGAATGCTCCGCCCCGGGTCGAAGCCTCGTTGGCTTCGAATACGGCTCCGGAGAAGACGGCCCTGACCGCATTGGCGGCCGTTTCTTCGAAATGGAAAACACCGCCATAACCGTCCGTCACATTGCCTTTGAAACGGCCGCCCGTGACCGTCACGGCCGTACCGGAAGCCGCTTTGACGCCACCTTCGACATAAATGGCTCCCGCGTTTTGCGTACCGTTACAGAAATAAATGTCCGTATTGTTCAAGGTCAGGGTGCCGCTGCCTCCGGCAAGCAAGCCGGCGACAACACCGTAACGGCTGCCCCCACCCGAGACCGAATTGCTGCGGAACACACAATCCGTCGCCGTGAAGGCATTGTTCGTCAGGGGGAAGAGACCGCCTCGGGAAGACGGGCTGACTACGCTGTTTCCCTGGATTTTACAGCCGGTCAGGCTGATGCTGCCGGCCGCCGCATACATAATGGGCGAGTTGCCCGTATTGCTGTGGTTCCGGATGGCGCATTTGAGCGTATCGCTGCCGGCCACCGTAATATTGCCTCCGGCATACAGGGCCGCCGCTCCGGTCGATGCCGTGTTGCCGTCGAGGATGCAGTCGGTCAGCGTCACATCCGTGTCCGTATAGACACCTCCGCCATAGTTGGCGGAAGCGTTGGAAGAGAAATCCGTATAGGCGAAGGAAAGACTCATCGCATTGCTGCCCTTGACGGCCAGTATCGCTCCGCCGGCCGTCGCGGAGGCACTTCCGCTGACGCTGTTGCGGGTGCCCGAAGCCATCTCGTCGGAAGAAGTGAAAGTCACCGTACCATTGTCGGCATAGAGGATGCCGCCGCCGCAAGTCTGGTTGCCGGCCGCATCTCCGGCCGTTGTCACCGAAGCCGTATTGTCCTCGAAAGTGCAGCCCCGGACGGTCAGGCGGGGATTTTTGCTGGAGTGGAGCCAGAATACGCCGCCGCCACGGGCAGATGCCGCCGTCTGCCGGTTGCCGGTGAAGGTACAGGAAGTCAGGGTCGCCGTACCGGCTTCCATGGACAGCACGCCGCCTCCCCCGCTGCCTGTAACCTGATTGCCGGTAAAGGTACAGGAAGTAAAACTGGCTTTGTGCGTCGTCGTATTCAGATGGCAGACGCCGCCGGCATAATTGGAGATATTGTCCGTAAAACGACATTTTTCAAAACGAAGGTCGCTCTCGGCACCGGTCGTGAGCACGACGACACCGCCCACATTGCTGGGCTTCCCGTTTTCAAAGGTGCAGTTAGAGAAGGTGACGGGATGAAGGATGTCGGTATTGATTCTGAGGAACCCCCCGTTGCGGGCCATATAGCGGCCGCTTTCATCCGCCGAAAAATGCAGGTCGGACAGGGAGGTGGTGCAGTCATCGGCCAGGCTCAATCCGCCTCCTGCACCAAGGTTGGCCCCCGAAGGACACCAGTTGCCGACAAAACGGCAGTTGCGGGCACACAGCGCCCCCGTGGCGCAATAGACGGCACCGCCGTGCGAATCGCTGTTTTTCGTACAGTTGTTTCGGAACACGGTGGCCGTCGTGTTGACTTCCTGATTGATGAAAACCTTCCCCTTGGAACAACCGATGGCACCGCCCCAGGTACCGGCGGCATTGGCGATGAAAGTACAGCCGTTGACATGGACTTCCGCTCCGGCATCGTCGCTCCAGACATAGATGGCTCCGGCGGCCTGCCCGGGCCCGGTGGCATTGCCATAGAAATGGCAGCCGTCCAGACGGGCATAGGCCTTGTTCCCATGGACAGAAACGGCGCCGCCGTTGGAATCGGTGCCGGAGGTGACATTGTCCTTGAAACCGCAGGCGGTCAGCACCGCCCTCGCCTGTCCTGTCGTTCCCGGATGGACTTGCAGGGCGACACCGCTCTCACTGTTCCCGCGGCTGCGACCGCCGGTCATCCAGACTTTATCCATCGTCAGGGAGACCTGATTGCCCAACAGGAGGATGCGGTCACCCGCTCCGACGAAAGTCGTCCGGTTGGCCGTGGTATCACGAACTGCGGAGGTGGCGGTATCGCTCAAGGAAGTCGGATAGCCGCCGAGGATATGGACGGAAAAGGGATGGTCATAATTGGTACACTCCATTTTGACCTTGTCGAGGGTGTATTCCCCCGCCGCGATGTGGATATGGGCTCCGTCGAGCATCCAGGCCCGGTCGAAAGCGGCATAGTCGTCCTGATTGCCGCTGCCGTCGAGCGGCTGGGCCAGCAGGTCGGCCAGCCCTGTCACATTGAGAGCCTTGTCCCAACTGGAGCCGGCGCCGGATGCGTCCGCATCGCTGTAAGTACCGCTTGTCTTGACAAACCAGTCGGTCTTGATACGGTCGTCCAGCGTCTTGACATTGAGGATGCCGCGCCGGGCGATGCTGCGGCCGTCGGACTTGGAATAGGCGTAGCCCGGACGGGTCTGCCCGTCGGCGTATTCGTAACGCAGGCGGAAACCCTTGCTGAAATTGACGCCCGGCAGCAGGGCGATATACACCGTCGTCGCCCCGGTACGGCCTTCGGGCAGGTTGACCGTCACGCTGGAAGCGCCCGTCCCCTCCTTCAGGGTCAGTTCGCCCAATGTCCCGGCATCATCGGTAAAAGGCGCGACGAGCGTACCGACAATCTTGTCTTCGGAGTTGGTCGCCTGCAGGGTGATGGCCGTCGCACTCGTGCTGGCCACGGTGATTTTCATATAACTGCCGACATTCTTGAAGGCGAAATGCCGTCCCTCCGCCGAGGCCTTGCCGACGGCCAGGTGGCAGTTCTCAAAGCGTCCGTCCTGCTCGGAGGGGATGACGATTTCAAAAGCGCCCTTGGCCGCGATATCGGTCATCGTCGCCGTGAGTCCCTCCGGATAGAAAGCATAGTAATAGTCTGCCGACTTGTCCACAAGGGCATCGAAGGTCGATTTCTGGACATCGCCGTGCTTGATGGTCGAGACGGTATAGTTGGAGGCTCCGTCGGCATAATAGATTTTCAGCCGGTCGCCTTCGCTCCAGAAGATGTTGTTGGAGGCATCCAGATAGGTCTTGGTGGATTCGGCATCCCATTGCACGGGGACGAAAGACGGGTCGAGTTCGTCCGGCTGCTCTCCCGTGGAAGTCGCTTTGGACTGGGGCTGCGAAGCCTCGCCGTTGCTTTCGCCCTGACAGGAAACCGTCACCATATCCAGGCTTTCCAGCGGAATGTGGGGATAGGGGTCGTCCGGCAGGGCCGGCTGATCGGAGGAGCCCCCGGAAGGGCCGTCAGCGGACGGGTCTTCGGACAAGGGGTCGCCGGAGGATGCGCCATCCTGCCCGGAAGTACCGGAAACGGACGAAGGGCCGGACGCAATCACATCATCGGACAGCGCGTCTTTCGTCGCGCAGGAAAAAAACTGGCAACTGACAGCCAGGGCCACAAGCACGCGCAAACTGCATGCAAAAAGATCCTTTTTCATACGACGGTCCTCTCTCAGTCCAGATATTCTTCTTCAAGACCGCCTTCGTCTCCGCTGAAACCGCCGCCCGGCGAGTCCAGCAGCGGAGCGCTCTCTGAACATAGCAAGACTTCTATCTCGGGGCTAAGATACCCCCCCCTATGGGATATTCCTGTTTCTCTCAACTTCATATTCTGCGTATTAAAAGGACTTTTTCCATTATTTCTGACGGCCCGTATGACTCGCGTCGGCCCCTTTCTGCGGCCAGGGCGAGACGCTGCTGGGGCCGGTGACACCGGTATATTTCAGGCAAAGGACACGGGCTTTATGGTCAGACCAGGCACCGGTGTCGCTCTCCTTGAACTGCGTGACGGCCAGATAGACACGGCCGTCCGCGCCGATGACCACGGAAGACCAGCAACGGACATTGGTGTCCGTGCCCATATTGACTCCGGCATCCTTCATCAGCCGGGTCAGATTGGCGGAAACGATGAGTTTGCACTGACCGGTGGCATAATCGGGACGGAGGATATAATAGTTGGCATCGCTGGACGAAGCATAGTCCGCCACCACATGGATGCGGCCGGCGTTGTCCACCGCGCAGGAGCCGCAGACATCCTTGGCCTCGCCGGGCAGGGTATAGGCATACACCTCCTGACCGGCCGGACTGACGGCAAAAATGCCGCCCGGCGTCCCTTTGAGACTCACGATGGCCTCGCCCTGGGGGCCGATGACGATACCGCCCTGGTCCTGATTGGTAACATCCCGTCTCACATAGTCCTTCGTGAAGGCTTTGGCGGTATAGGACAATTCCCGGCCGGCCGTCACCTTGGAGACGATCACATGCATGTTGAACTGCCCGCCTGTGGTCCGTTCCATCACGGCCGCCCAGACGGCATCCTGACCGTCAATCTTGCTGCACGCCACGCCGCTGCGGGAAGAATTGTAAGTCCAGCCGTGCGAGAAACGCTCCGCCCAGGTCGTATAGGCGCCGTAGGTCGTGTGTGTCTTGGACGGATTGTCCAACTTGGAACGCTCCGCCGTAAACATCCCATAATTGCACAGCCAGGCCACCTGACCGCCGGAGGTCATCGCCAGACCGGATGTCACGCCGCCGACTGGACCGCCGGTGCCGTCCGCCGCATCACTGACATAGGCCACCCGGTTGCCGGTATTCTTGTTGATGGCGAGGACGCTGCCCGTCGTACCGGCATTGCCGACATAGAGGTTGTTGTCGCCGATGGCCGGAGCCGTCTGGTTGAAATTCGGAGCCGGCGTATTGCCGTTCCCGAAGAACTTGTCCGAAGTGAAGGTCCATTTGACACTGCCGTTGCTGCCGCCTACGGCCACGACGCGGCCGCTGCCGCTGCTGCCTCCCGCCGCATAGATGACGCTGCCGTCCGGCTCGCAGGAAGGAGAGGCATTGTTGTCGAGGGTATAGCCCAGCGGGCGGCTCCAGGCGATGGACCCGTCGGCCGCATTGAGTTTGTACAGTTTGTCCGTCCCCCGGGCCAGTTGGACATAGACATTGCCGCTCTGGTCCACGGCGGGATAGTTGCCCCTGATTTCAGAGGTTGCAGCCCCGTCTTCCAAGCCCAGCACGGGACTCGCCCATTCCAGGCTCAGCGAAGGCAAAACGGGATCGAGGTCCGGCGCGTTGACCGTCAGGGCCAGTTCTTCGCCCTCGACGGCATCCGCCTCAAGCGTCAGGCTGACCTTTTTGAAATCATCGATTTCATCACCCTCCACGCGGGAGCGCTTGACGGCGACTTCGATGACATCGCCCTTTTTCCAGGTAGCCGCCATCGCCGCCCGGGCCGTCAGATCCGAAGTCAGTTTGGCGTTTCGCATGTCGATGGTGAGTCCCCTGGCAGCCTGCACCGGCTCAAGCGCGGCATCCGCGCGGGTCAGGTCGGCGGTAAAGCGTCCCGTCATCTCCCGCTGGCCCGTGACGACGATGGATGAGAGCGGCTCGTCCTTGCTCCAGGCATCATCCACATTGGAGAAACTGATTTTGAGCGTGGAGAGTTTCTTCTGGAAGACCAGGGGGACATCTTTTCCCTTCTGGAAGGCAGCCATGTCGAAGCGGGCCGGCGAGGTCCCGTTGACGGCATTCGCAGAGACGGAAACGGCAATCCGGGCAGGGTCCTGACCGGCTGCGGCGCTGTAGGGATAGTAGGCTCCGCGCACCTCGGTGGCGGCGGTCAGCGGACCGGAAAACCAGCCCAACTGCTCTTTTCCCTCGGGAAGGTTGGAAATGGTGAATTTGCTGTTGGCGTCATCCACACTGAAAACGCCGACGACATCGCTCTGCTGCCATTTGGTCCCCTTGGGAGAGCGCAGCCAGTAATTCATCTTGCGCTTGCCGTAGATGACACCGTCATCCTCATAGTCAGCCTCTTTGCTGCAGGCGGTCAGCGCCAGCAGCAAAGCCAGGCCCGGGATAAGATATTGCTTCATTTCACAAAACATAAGTGAAAGATTTTAACGTAAACCTTTGGTCTTAAGATACTGATCCGCTTTCTCGCAGTAATCGGTCTGGACAAAATCGGAACCGGACTCGATAAAACGGTCCAGCACCGTGCAGGCGCCGCTGCTCCAGGAAGAAATCTGCGAGTCGTAATTCAGGCTGTTGGAATAGGAAAGGCCGCCTTTGGCGTGACAGGCGTATCCGAAACCCTCGATGGTCCGGTCGTAAAAGATATTGTAGCCGTACTGGAACAACTTGGCGCAGCCGTTGTAGCCTTTGATCAGGTATTTGGGGACATCATCCGGCGAGGAAATGTACGGATGCACGGCCAGTTTGCTGTGGTTGAGGTTGTTGTATGCCCCGTTGACATAGGCCTTGTGGTCGGCCCCGAAAATCATCACCTGACCGACGGTGCCGGACTTGTCGATGGCATCGAGTACATCCGCGACCGGAGCGTTGGACTCCTTCATGTCCAGATTGACATAAATCTTGTCCTTGCAGGCATCCAGCGCTTCCTTGAGGGTCGGCACGCGGACATAATCTCCGTTGTACTGGGGATAAGTGCTTTTGTCCCGGGGGTGCATGCGCAAAGCCTTGACTTCCGCATAGGTCTTGGAAGCGATGCTTCCGCCCCCGTTGGTGGTCGTGCTGACGACATCGTCGTGCATGATCATCAGCACGCCGTCGCTGGTCATCCGCACATCCAGTTCGACCATATCAGCCCCTTTCTCGATGGCCGTCTCGATGGCCCAGACCGAATTTTCCGGAATATCGTGGGCTTTGGCATAGGCCGTATTGGCCCGGTGCGCACAGATAAAGATATGGTTGGTCGGAATGGTCGCGTCCCGGTTGTATTCCGCAATCTTCCTGTCCAGTACGGAAAGAAGGGAAGGATAAGTACCCGGATCCGGCTCCGGCTCGGGATCATCGTCGGGAATGGGATCCGCCGGGACGACGGAACTGGATGAAGAAGAGTGACGGACCGGGAACGTGCCGCTGAAGGGCTCTTTGGCCTTGGTGCAGGCTGACAGCAGAAGGAGCGCCGCCAACAGTCCTGTCAATATGCGATAGATTTTGTTTGCCATAACTTTACTTTTGTTTATAGGTGTGACGACGGTTGCCGCCCAGCATCGGCCACTGGGAGTCGGCCGGAGCGTGGCAGCCCACGATGCCCTTGTCGGGCTCGTCATCAAATCTCATACAGACGACGCCGCTGTAGTCGTGATTGTAACCTTCCGTGAAACAGACATAAATCCGGCCGTCGTCGCCGATGACGGGAGAAGACCAGATTTTCGCCCGGCTCATATTGACAAAATCGGAGAAACGGCCGTCCTCCCGAATCAGGTCGGCCAGGTCGCGCTTGACGAGCAGGTCGCAGTCGGTCGTACCGGACTTGGGCTTGATGATATAGTAGGAACCGCCCATTCCGTCGGCTTTGTCATCCTCGCCTTCCGTACCGAAATGGATGTTGCCGGCATCATCCACGGCGGGAGAGCCGGACACCTTTTCATAGGTCTTGAAACGGGAGACCACTTCGCCGTTGGCCGGATTGACGACGACGATACCGCCGTTCGGGTCGCCGAACGCGCAACTGAGCGAAGCGACCAGATTGCCGGCCGCATCCACGACGACACCGCCCTGCTCCTGGTCGCCGGTATCATCGATGCGGCAGACGGAGACCGGTGCGCCGGTCGCCGCATTGAGGCAATAGACCTTGGTGGAGATGAAGTCGAAAGCCACACCCGCCACGCAATCGACGCCATCCACATTCAGGCAGGCCAGATGGGCGTTCATCTGCGTAGGGAAATTCTCGTCGCCGTCGTTTCTGAAACGCATCCAGGCAACCTCTTTCAAGTCATTGCCCCCCTGGTCGAGCGTGGTTTTCCCGATGCCGAAAATGCCATACTGACCGGCACCGCCGACGACCATTCCGCTTTTGGTCAGGGCCAGGCCGGTACGGACACCGCCGACCGGGGCGGCAAACCCGTTGCGCGCGCCGGTGGTTTTCTTGACGGAAGTGACGATGCCGTTCTGGCCGGTACAGCCGAAATAGACATTCTCGTCATCGATGGCCGCAATCGTACCCGTACAGGTCGGCGCGGGCGTACCGGAGGCACGCCACCAGCCGCTGAAACTCCATTTCTCGGAACCGTTGGGATTGAAGGCCTTGAAGGTGCCGTCTCCGGCGTTTCCGGCCGCACCCTCATTGCCGCTGCCCGCACCGATATACACTGTCCCGTCACTATCGATGGAGGGCGTACCGAGGGTGGTGCTGCTCTGATTGGCCTTGGGCTTGAAAATCTGCCTGGCCCACAGGTTCGCTCCGGTGGAGGACCACTTGTAGAGATAGTTGTCACGACAGGTGGTATAGACGCTGCCGTCATCCGCCACCGCAGCGGTGGAAATGGAGTTGTAGCCGTTCATCCGGGCCACCCATTCTATCTTCAGGGTGCCATACTCCGGGTCTTTGGCCGGCTTGATCTCGACGGCCTTGATCCGGCGGACGACATCGCCGTCGGAGTCCATCGCATAGAGCGTGACCAGGACGACGCCATTGTTGTAGAACTGATAATCCAGGTGACTGCCGTTGCCTTCCTGAATCTCGTCGCCGACCGTCCACTGGTAGATGTACCTGCCGGTGCCGCCGGTGGCCACAGCCTGAAAATTGACGGACATGCCCGCGTAGATACTGGTGGGAGAGACGGTAAAATTGACATTGAGTTTTTCCTTGGTCTGACAGGCCGTCATCCAGAGAAGGACACCCGACAAAAGCAATATCTTTTTCATACGACGCATTTTCTTTTATTGTTCATATCCGGGATTCTGCGCAAGGGCTCCGCCGGACTTGTCCCGCTCAGACTGGGGAACGGGCCAGTACATCAGTTGGTGACGGTCGTTCCAGCCATCGATGGTATAACTGTCGTTGCCGGGATAGACCGTCCGGATCCAGGCCGGGAAATCCTTGCTGCTGTAGTCGGTGTAACTCACATAACCGTGGCGGCGGATGGCCAGGCGCTTGATGTCGAACCACCTGCGGCCTTCGCTGTAAAACTCGCGCTGGTTCTCGTCCAACAGGAGTTTCTCGAAATCGTCATCCGTCGTCACCGTGGTGAGGGAGACGGAGACATAGCGGGAGCGCATCAGGAACAGGATTGTCTCCTTGGCGTCGTTCAGGCGGGCATTGAGCCACTGGGCCTCCGCCTTGACGAGATAGGCGTCGGCCAACCGGTACACCGGAAGCGGCGACTCGGAGGGAGCGGGATTGTTGATAAACTGTCCGTTCTGCCCGTTGGGGAACTTGATGACGCGCGTGTTGTCGCTGGCGGAGAAGGTGGCCGCCTTGCGCTTGTCCCCGGTCTTGTAACCGCCGTCCGCAAAAAGATTGTCGAAGAGGCGGGTCGTCGGAGAATAATTGAAGGAACCGTCCGTATCGTTGACCCGCTCAAAAAGACGGATATAGTCCGTCGAACGGATGTTGACGGGTGCGAAAATCAATTCGCGGGAAGCGGTGCCGTTAACGAACATCCGGGCCCAGTCCTCGGAGGTCTGGGAGAGTTGGAAGCCGGCCGGCGATGCGATGACGGCATCCGCCGCCGCAATGGCGCCGGCGTAGTCTCCCGTCCAGAGTCTGGCCTTGGCCCGCAGCATGTTGACCGACTCGGGCGAGACATAGGCAAAGGAGGTGAAGGACACTTCCGCCGCATTCAGACAGGCATCTGCCCGGTCCAGGTCGGCCAGGATGAAGGCCCAGATTTCCGCTTCCGAAGCACGCTGCACGGAAGCGTCCAGATTGGTCGGCGTATCGATGAGGGGCACGCCGCCATAGCGGGTCACCAGATTGTAGTAAATCCAGGCCCGGAAGAAATAGCCCGTCGCCTTGGCCTCGTTGGCCGGGGCGGACTCCTTGTCTCCCGCCGTCTGGAGCAGCAGGTTGGCATATTGGAGTTTGCCGTAACAATAGTTCCAGCGGGAAAGGGCGATGTCCGAGGAGGCGGACTGGGTCTCGGCGTGGGTGTCCGTAAAGGAGAAGCCGGGGCCGCCCCGGAAGTTTTCGGCGATATAGTCCCCTTCAAACCACAGGTTGCTCACGACGGCTTCAAACTGGTGCATCACGCCGTTGGAGAGCAGGGTGATGTCGGAATCGGTCACCTTGTCGGTGGAGATGGAGCCTTTCGGGGCGATCTCGTCGAGCATCTTGCCGCAAGAGACCGTCATCAGCAGGACTGCGCCTGCAAAGAATAGATGGTTGAACTTTCTCATAAGGCCTGCCTGTTTAGAATTTGAACGATGCACCAATCAGGAAACTGCGCAGCGAAGGCTGATAGCCGAAGTCCACGCCGTAATTGCCGTCTGCAGGACCGCTGGCGATGGACACTTCGGGGTCGTAGCCGTCATACTTGGTAAAGCAGAATGCGTTGTCCACGGTAAAGAAGACTTTGATGCCGTCCATCTTGATGCGCTCCATCCATTTCTTAGGGAGATTGTAGGCCAGGGTGATGGTCTTGATCTTGAAATAGGAAGCGTCTTCCAGATAACGGGAGGAGGTCAGGATGTTGTAGTCCACATCCCAGCCCGTGTGCATGCCGGAGAGGGTCGGACGGGGAAGGGTGTTGGAAGTGCCGGGACCGCGCCAATAGCCCTCGGCTGCAGTCCGGCTCACATTGAAGAACTGGGTATAGGTCTTTCCGTCGTCACCGGTGACGGTACCCGAGGAGAGACCGAGGTGCTCGGTACCCTCCTGGCCGGCGCCCTTCCAGGCGGCGAAAATCTTGCCGCCGATGCTGTACTGGCAGAAGATGTTGAGTTCGAGTCCGTTCCAACTCATCGAGGAGTTGATGCCGCCGAAGACATCCGGCGTCGCCTTGCCGACCATCACGCGGTCGTTGTTGTAGTCGATGTCGCCGTCCTTGTTGACATCGCGGTATTTGATGTCGCCGGCACGCACTCCCTTCTCATAGAGGGCGTAAGGCACTTCTTCATCATTCTGATAGATACCGACCGCCTGCAGCATATACCAGGTGGAGATGGGCTGGCCGGTGATGATGGCGTGCTTGTTGCCGCCGTAGAGGGTGCTGCTGTTGACATAGATGATATCCTGGTCGTCCAGCAGCCTGACGAGCCGGTTGCGGGCCCAGGAGAGATTGCCCGAGAGATTCCAGAGGAAGTCCCCGGCCTTGACCACCGTACCGCCGATGGTCAGTTCGATGCCGACATTCTCCATCACGCCGATGTTGGAGGACAGGGAGGTATAGCCGGAAGTGCCGATGACAGGCTTGGAATAGAGCAGGTCATCCGTACGGGAATAGTAAGCGTCAAAGTTGACATACAGCCGGTCTTCGAGCCAGGTGGAATCGAAACCGAGGTTGTATTTGGTGGATTTCTCCCATTTGAGGTCCTGCGCGGGAGTGCTGAACGCCAGGCCGGAAACGCCGTTGTAGGAACTGCCGGCGCTGACCAGGTTCATCGCCGCCCAGTTGCCGATGCCCGCCATCGAACCGGTCTGACCGGCGGACAGGCGGAGTTTGAACTCGTCGATGACCTTGTTCTTGGGGAAGAAGGGCTCGTTGGTCACAATCCAGGCAAGCGAGCCGGCCGGGAAGAAACCGAAACGGTTGTTCTTCGGGAATCGGGACGATCCGTCCGCGCGGAAGGACAGGTTGAGGATGTAGCGGTTGTCCCAGTTGAAGGCCGCCCGGGAGAAATAGGATTCGAGGGCGTAGGCGTTGTAACCGATGCTGCCGGGATAGATGGTGTTGCCGGAAGTAATCAGGTTGAAACTGGACGAAGGATAGGCCGCATTGGCATAGTTGTCGGAAGCCGCGCCGAAAGTATTGTACTCATACTTCTCGAAAGAGTGGCCCGCCATGATATTATAGGTGAGTTTGCCCACCTCCTGATTCCAACTGACGACATTGTCGAAGACCCAGCGCAGGGAATTGTTCTTCTGCTCGGAGAGGGCGTGCCAGCCATCTTTGTAGCCGCGCTCGGTATTGCGTTCCGTGAGTTTCTTGATGCTATGGTCGTAGATGGTGTAAGCGCTGATGGAGGGCGTGTACTTGAGCCCCTTGACGGGCGTGATGTCGAGGGAGAAAGTGCCGGACAACTGGTACTTGTCGTTGTAGTAGTCCTCCTCGTTGATACACATCACGGGGTTATGACGCACCAGACCGTCCACGCTCATCGTCCGGTAGTCCCCCGAGAGGGCGTTGGCACGCGTCTCGCGTCCCAGTTGTTCGGTGCGGGTGCAGTACGGCGTGTACCAGGGCTGTTCCTCACGGGCGGCCCGCAGGACCTTGAGGGAGCCGTCGGTCTCTTCGGTCATGTCGTAGCGGGCATAGGAGCCGGCGAGGTTGACATTGAGCGCAATCCAGTCGGCCATCCTGTGTCCCACGCGGGTACGGACGGTGTACTTGTTGAAGGCCGTCTTGTTGAGATAGCCCTGCTGGCCGTCGTAGCCCGCCGAGATGTAGAAGGTCGTCTTGTCGCTGCCGCCGCTGACGCTGGCCGTCACGCTGCCGCGCTGCGCCCATTTGCGGGAAATGGCACCTACCCAGTCAAAATCGGCGGCATCCTGGGGGATATAGAAGTCCTTGGGCGTACCGGAACCGTTCTCGGCCACATACACATTCCAGTTGTCCACGGCAGCCTGCATCACATCGATGTACTGCTGCGTATTGGCCATCGGGATGTCGTGTGCGACCTGGGCCAGGCCGTAATGGGCGTCCACATCCACCTTGGTCTTGCCGGCCTTGCCGGACTTGGTGGGGATGATGATGACGCCCGCATTGGCGCGGCTGCCGTAGATGGCGG
>CAMNQO010000001.1 GCA_946549475.1 uncultured Bacteroidales bacterium | reverse complement strand
GACGCGGCAGCATATAGTTGTAGCGGGCCAGGTCCACCTGCATCCGCGCATAGGCCGTACGCGCCCGCTGTAAGAATATCTCCAAAATCAGGCTGGTCCGGTCGATGACGGTGACCGTCTTGAGCATCTTCTCGATGTTGCGCTGCTGCACACCGGTCAGTTCATCATCAAAAATCACATATTCAATCCCGTTAGCCTCGCAATACTCCCCGATTTCCTGCACTTTCCCGCTACGGATATAGGTTGCCTTGTCTGCCTTGTCCACCTTCTGGACAAATTGCCTGTCCGGGATGGCCCCGGCTGTCTCCGCCAGAAAACGCAACTCGTCCAGGTATTCCTTTACCCGGGCTTCATCGTCGTTCTGCCTGATGATGCCGACAAACACGGCCTTGAAGGCCTTTTTCTCTTCTATCTGAGATTTTTCACCCATAAATATCAGTAAAAACAAGGTTGACCGAAGCGTTTCCTTCCGGCCAACCTTGGATCTCTTGCAATGTTCTCTTCGCGGATTTAACGGAGTTGGAAAATCACCGGGAAGGTGTAGGTCACACGCACGGAACGGTCACGCTGCTTACCCGGCTTCCACTTCGGAGAACTGGACACCACACGGACAGCCTCTTTATCCAAAGAAGGGTCGATACCGCGAAGCACTTTGACATTGGTCACACGCCCGTCGGTCTCCACCGTGAACTGGAGGGTCACACGGCCCTGGACGCCGTTTTCCTTGGCAATCTCAGGATAGACCAGATGCTGACCGACCCACTTGGAAAATGCGTTGGCATCACCGCCCATGAAGGAAGGCTTTTCTTCCACCAACTGGAAAGGAATGGCCTCTTCTTCAATCTGCTCTTCCTCGACGGCCTCCACATAGTCCATGATTTCGACACCGGTATTGGCATCATCTTCGAGATTGACGAACATATCGTCATCCACTTCCGCATCGTCATCCACGATATCAATCTGATCGGACAGAATGGGAATCTTGGGTACTTCGGGCGGGGGAGGAGGAGTCTCCACCATCGTGTTGATAATCTCTTCTTCTTCAACGACTTGTTGAATATCCTCAAATTGGCTCACTGTTTGTTTTTCGCGAGAGCCCCATTCAAAGGCAATGAGACAGATGCCCAGCGAGCAGACCAGACCGAGTTCGGTAAAGAGCAGTCGCTTTTTCTCAAGGTTGGCTTCAGGTGACTTTTTTATCTTCATTTTTACTGTATATTAGTTCATAACCAGCCCCCAAAGTTATAAATAATTCAATTTATTTCAAATTTTTTCTGGGAATAGTTGTAGATTTGCAGTAAAATTTTTCAAAATGATTCGATTTTTCAAGGAAGACACCGGTTTTTCACTCAAAGGCAAGGCCTCCGTCAAACGATGGCTGAAAGAGGTTGCCGTGCGTGAAAGCCGCCGGATCGGCGACATCAATATTATATTCTGCAGCGACCCCTGCCTGCTGGATATCAACCGCCGCTTTTTAGGACACGATTACTACACGGATATCATCACGTTCGACAATTGTGAAGGGACGACGCTCAACGGAGACTTGTTCATCAGCATCGACTGCGTGCGCGAGAATGCGAAAGAATATGCCGACGGGCGTTTTGACGAGGAACTTGCCCGGGTCATGGTCCACGGCATCCTGCATCTCATCGGATATGACGACCACACTCCGGAAGAACAGAAAACGATGCGGCAAAAGGAAAACGACTATTTATCCATCAGGGCTTAGAAAAATGATGAAGAAAGAATACGATGTCATTGTCATCGGGGGCGGACATGCGGGTTGCGAGGCAGCCATGGCGGCTTCAAGTTCAGGCTCCTCCGTCCTGCTGATTTCGATGGATTTGAACAAACTGGGACAAATGTCCTGCAATCCGGCTGTTGGAGGAATCGCTAAAGGGCAGATTGTCAGAGAAATAGATGCTCTTGGAGGATACATGGGCATCATCACGGACGCGTCCACGCTCCAGTTCCGCATGCTCAACAAATCCAAGGGACCGGCCATGTGGAGTCCCCGTGCGCAATGCGACAAAAACCGCTTTTCGGCCAATTGGCGAAGAACGCTTGAAACTACTTGTAATTTAGACCTTTACGAAGATGTTGTCACAAAATTTATCTTCGATGGAGGAAAAATTACGGGCTGCTGCACGAAAACCGGCGCAAAATTCAATTCTCGCTGCGTTGTTTTGACGGCCGGAACCTTCTTGTCCGGCCGCTTGTTCATCGGACGGCAGGACTTTGAAGGTGGCCGCATCGGTGAACTTTCTTCATACGGGTTGAGCGAACAACTCGCCGGATATGGCATCCGTCAGGCCAGGATGAAGACGGGTACTCCGCCCCGGATAGATATTTCCTCCATCGACACCGCACGGTTGCAAAGGCAGGAGGGAGATTCCGAGCCGGAAAAATTTTCTTTCCTCCCCTACCTGTCCACCGTTCAAAATGGGAATCCCCAGATGCCTTGCTACATCGTTCACACCAACTCGAAAGCACACGATGTTCTACGCTCGGGCTTTGAAGACTCTCCCCTCTTCTCCGGAAAAATATCGGGAATCGGTCCCCGCTACTGCCCCAGCATTGAGGATAAACTGCGCACTTTTGCCGATAAGGACGCACACCAACTTTTCTTGGAGCCCCAAGGCCGCAATACCAATGAATATTACCTGCAAGGTTTCTCTTCCTCGCTTCCGCTGGAGATCCAGGTGGAAGCGCTCCACAACATCGAAGGACTGGAAGAGGCTATCATCTATCGACCCGCCTACGCCGTCGAGTATGATTTCTTCGACCCGACCCAGTTGAAGCCGACTTTGGAATCCCGCTGTATAGAAAATCTCTTCCTCGCAGGACAGGTCAACGGAACGACGGGATATGAAGAAGCGGCGGCACAAGGGCTGATGGCAGGCATCAATGCGCATCGGAAAGTAAGCGGGAAAGACGACTTTATCCTGCACAGGGACGAGGCTTACATCGGCGTTTTGATTGATGACCTGATTACGAAAGGCGTGGACGAGCCCTACCGGATGTTTACCTCCCGGGCAGAATACCGTATTCTGCTGCGTCAGGATAATGCCGATTTGCGTCTGACCCCCAAGGGATATGCTTTGGGGCTGGCTGACTCCTATCGCTACGACTATACCATGCGAAAATACGACACAATCGCCCGACTCTCCGAGTTTGTCCGTAACGAATCTGTCTCCCCTGCTGTTGCAAATCCCTACTTGGAAACGGTCGGTTCCGCTCCCATTCCCAATCGCAAAAGAATCGCCGACTTGATTGTCCGTCCTCAAGTCGATATTCATTCTTTTTATCGAAATGTTCTATGTGGAACACTCAGAAAAAAGAAAATATTTGAGGAAGACTGGGTAAATATAGAGGAATGGCTACCGGAAACGGACTACAAAAAAATACTGAAGGAGATTGATCCTTATCCGAAGATTAACAAAGGAAGCAAGGACTATGTCTATCAAAAAGCCACAGCCCTATTGACCGGGAATGCGGGCATACCATTGGAAAATCTAGACGAAGACGCCATGCAGGAAACATTGAGAAGAAATGAGCGAAGGACAATGCTGGAGTCAGTAGAAATCGAAATCAAATATGAAGGATACATCGAAAGGGAGCGTCGGCTTGCTGAAAAAATTCAGAGATTGGAAAATTTGAAGATTCCGGACGGATTTGATTTTGACCGTATCGAAAGCCTGTCCATTGAATGTCGGCAAAAACTCAAACGATATGCTCCGACGACCATCGCACAAGCCTCAAGGATATCGGGCGTATCACCGGCAGACATATCAGTTTTGCTGATATACTTTGGTCGGTAATAAGAATAAGAAAAAGTTCTACGTGGAACAGTAACCTACAGGCGTTGCAAAGCAAGTTTAATAAGTTGCTCTACACTGGCAGTCGGCTCATCTTTCAAGAGCGCACTGACAACCTTACTTGCAGCAGGCTTTGCAAAACCAAGCAATACCAAAGCCGTTGTCGCCTCTTCAGCCGCTGCACTGACAGCTTGACCGGAAAAGAGAACGGAAGAATCAGCGCCATCGCCTTTGACGACCTTATCCTTCAACTCCAGAATGATGCGCTGGGCAGTTTTAAGGCCAATACCCTTGATGGATTTGATACGCGCAACATTCTCTCCCAGGATGGCCTCGCGGATTTCATCAGCATTCAGGGAAGAAAGCATCATACGGGCGGTATTGGCCCCGACACCACTAACACCTATCAAGAGACGGAAAAATTGGCGCTCATCCTTGGTAGCGAAACCGTAAAACATTTCCTCATCCTCGCGCAAAATGTGATGAATATAGAGGGTCACGGCAGGCTTGCCTTCGAGTTGCGAATAAGTCTGGAGAGAAATAAAAGCATGATAACCGATGCCGCCACATTCGATGACGACATCGGTCGGGAGCAATTCTACAATACTTCCTTTGATAAAATCTATCATAATCCAACCATATCTTCCGCGAAGGTAAGGACAATTTTTGAAAATCAAAAAAAGTCATACCTTTGAGAGATTAAGCGAAAGACAGCATGAGCAACTATCGGAGCCCGACACTGAAAACAGTTCGCATCAGTGAGGAAAACAACATTCTCAACGCCAGCCATGAGATCATTACGGTGATACCTGTCGAGACGGGTTTTACTTATTATTACGAAGAAGCGGGGGAATAAAGATGAATAAATACAGTACGATCATACTGGCAGCCTGGGTATCGGTATGCTTCTCTTGCTCCCGATTAGAATCAGCCAATCAGAGCAGCAACCTGAAAAATGAAACGGAAAAAACGGATATCTGGCTGATGGAGGACATGAAAGACGCAATGACGCCCGGTGTTTTTTCACCAGGAACGGCGAATGCTGAACATTGCGCAAAAGAAAAAAGCGTAAAAACGCACACGGAACTCAGCGATGACACATCTTATGCAACGGTCGTATGGGATGCGGGAGACAAATTCACGATGTACGCTTACAACGCATTGAGCGACAGATTCAATTATTCCGTTTATACGACCCCGGGCGGCGGTGCAAGCGCCCAATTCAACTACAACTATACGGTCAGCACCGGGCCCTGCTTCAGCATCTACCCGGAAGCAACAAAACTGTCATTGTACAATAATGAGCCCATCTTTGGCGTAAATGTGCCTGTTACGCAAACGGCCACACCGGGCTCCGTCAGTCAGGGAGCAGCGGTCTCACTATGTAAAATAAATACACAAGTATCTGATTTTCATTTTTTTAACGCAGTTTCTTTTGTTAAATTCCGTTTGCTTGGATCGGCTGTAAGCAGCGTGACATCCGTCAGCCTGAAAGGGATTTCCGCTTTAGCGGGAGACTCGGTCCTGATGACGGAGGAAGACGGTACACCGACACTGACCAGGGAAATTTATTTTGATGGGGACATTACTTCCCGAACAGTGACGCTGACGGGTAATTTTGAGACCGGAAAAGATTACTATTTCGCCGTGTTCCCCGGGGAACAATCCGGTTTCTCCATGCTGTTTTCAGACGGGACACAGACAAAGACATTGATTTCGAGCAATCACCTGCCATTAGTCCGTTCCGTTATTTCAGACTTGGGAACGATTGATATTGGAGACACACTGGAAGAAGAAGAAAGAAATGACGCAATACTTTATATCGAAGCAACCTCCGGAAAAACACCTGTATCTGTCGCAGTAATACCGGAAGGATTCCAGGAAGAAGAACTGGATGACTATGAACTGCTGGCCAAAAGCGGAATCGATGCCATGTTCTCAACAGAACCATTCAAAACTTACAAAGAATATTTCAATGTCTGGATTCTGAAAGTAGCCTCAAATGAGTCCGGGGCGAGCATCACGGATGGAAACGGTACGGTCACGACAGCACGGGACACATATTTTCAATCGTCATGGGGTACAGACTCCTACAATGATATGACGGCGGATTTGGATAAAGTGCTGGCTTTTGTGGAAGACCACTGTCCCGATATCGTCAACGGCGTCCATAGTGCCATCGATGTTCCCGTTTTAATGATTATCAACGATACGCGCTATGGCGGAATCTGCCACACCTATTCCAACGGAAGATGCGTGGGAATGGTACCTTATATCAACGAAGGAAATGGACTGACATGGGCCTATCCCGGCATAGAGGCAGCCAGCGACGAATCGGCTGCAGGAGGAACGCGCACGGTCACCAGCACGGAAAAACAAGCGCTGGGAATATCGACAGGAGATTGGAAAAATGTGCTGATCCATGAATTTGGCGGCCACGGCTTCTCGAGATTGCTGGATGAATACTGGTACAACAGTTACCTGAGCGTCGTAACGGAAATAGCCAGCCACTTCTGGTCTGTGCCCTATGGATTGAATATATCGGCGAGTTACAGCGATCCTCCTTGGAAGGAAGAACTGCTGGACAACCTCCCGACACTGACAAGTCTGAATCCTCTGTATGATCGTATCGGAGTCTGGCAAGGTGGGATGGTGTCGGTATTCAACCGCTGGCGCAGTGAGAAAATAAGTTGCATGATAGACAACCGGCGCTACTTCTCCACATGGCAAAGAATGATCATCGTCCGACGGATTCTTTCCATCGCCGGAGAAACCTTCGACACAGGGACCTTCTTCAGCAAAGATGATCCGTCCGATCCCCTGCGGGATGTCGTATCCGCCTATACGATGCGAAGCGCGACAGAGAACATACCGCCGAAACTCATGCCGATGCTGCCCGGGCCGGTTTTTCATGAATGAAAAGGCTCAGAACAAGCCGGGCTCGTCGCTGTAATCGTGCATTTTATTAAGGCCCAGGTGTTTATAAGATAATTCGGTAGCCTCTCGTCCCCGAGGGGTACGCACGATGAAACCTTCTTTAATCAAGAATGGCTCATAGACTTCTTCAATGGTACCCGGATCCTCCTCTACCGCAGTGGCGATGGTTCCGATACCGACAGGCCCCCCCTTGAACTTGGTTATGATGGTCTTGAGAATCTTATTGTCGATGGTATCGAGCCCGCGTTTGTCAATATTCAAGGCATCGAGGGCAAACTGCGCGATGGCAATGTCTATCGTTCCATTTCCTTTCACCTGGGCGAAATCCCTGACACGACGGAGCAGGGCATTGGCGATACGGGGAGTTCCTCGGCTTCGCAGCGCTATCTCGTGGGCCGCATCGTCATGGATTTCAACCTTCAGGATACGGGCGCTGCGCTTGATAATGTGCAATAATGTATCCGTATCATAATACTCAAGCGCACATTTGATGCCGAATCGGGCACGCAGGGGCGAAGTCAGCAAGCCGCTGCGGGTAGTAGCTCCGACCAGGGTGAACGGAAAGAGATTGATCCGGACGGAACGGGCCCCCGGTCCTTTATCTATCATGATATCGATGACAAAGTCTTCCATCGCGGAATACAAATACTCTTCCACTACAGGAGAAAGACGGTGAATCTCATCGATAAAGAGGACATCTCCCTTCTCCAGGGAGGTCAGAAGACCGGCCAGATCCCCGGGCTTGTCCAGGACGGGGCCGGAAGTAACTTTCATATTCACGCCCAACTCGTTGGCGATGATATGGGCCAGGGTCGTCTTGCCCAGTCCCGGAGGACCGTGAAAGAGGACATGGTCCAACGATTCATCGCGCATCTTGGCCGCCTGGATGAAAATACGCAGATTTTCAACGATTTTATCCTGGCCTGTAAATTCTTCCAGATCTTGCGGACGCGTTATTCCGTCTAAATCACTATCTTTGCACTCTCCTTGGATGTGCGGATCGAAAGACTCTTGCATAACCGACATTTAATAAATACAAATATATTGATTTTTTTAAAATCTTTGATGTTGTTATTATTGCCGTTCATTTGTTGATAACTTTGTAATTGATTTATTAATAAGTAATTGACAATGAAATATAGCATGGAAAACTTGTCAGGAAAAAAAGGAAAGTAAATTTGCATTTCATCAAAAGATGACGATATAGAAAAATCTTGGGAAAGAAAAAATTTAGTTGTCAAAAGAATTGAACTTTTCTTCAACAACTTATCAACAGATTCTGAACAATGCTGGTCGATGAAGAAAAAATAAGACAGATCCGGAAAGAACTTGCGGAGGGAGATGCGCTGTCCTGTTCCAATCTTTCTCTGTCCGCCCGTTGGTTCGTGGCCGGTCAAACCCGCTTTGACGGCCTGAACTTTATCATTCTGCCCGATCAGGAAAGCGCGGAATACTGCACGGCGGACCTTTATCATATCATAGACGGCGACAAAGTTTTTTTTCTGCCTCATTCCGGAAAAAATGTAGAAAAGAGCAATTATCAATCTACTTTGAGGGTGCAAAGGACCGCCGCACTGGGGAAAATCAAGGAACATCAATCAGGCGAAAGTTTGTTTATCATCTCCTATCCTTCCGCTTTGGAAGAGCCCATCCTCTCCCTGAGCCGTTTCCAACCCTTGGCAAGTTGGAAAAGCGGGCAGGAAATCTCGCATGATGAGATGGCGAAGATTCTGTTTGAAAATGGTTTTGAACGGGTCGATTTTGTCAGTGATCCGGGTCAGTATGCCATCCGGGGCGGTATCGTGGATATTTTTTCCTATTCGATGAACCATCCCTATCGCCTGTCTTTTTTCGGAAATGAAATCGATAAAATCAGTATTTTCAACAGCAATACCCAACTCTCTGTAGAGCAGGTGGACCAGGCGGATATTTATCCTTCTTTTTTTGAGCGGCAGGAAGAAGGGAAGGCGTGGATTACGGAGCAACTGCCGAAAGATACGCTTTTCTGGCTTGACTCGGCGGATTTGTATCAAGAAAAAGACTTCTATCCTTTCATAGAAAACCACAAGCGTATTTTTATCGATTCCCCTGCGGCACATAAAAAATCGCTTCCGACAGTTGCTTTCCATATTGCCGCCCAACCCGTTTTCCATAAGAATTTCGAGTGGATGATAGAGGATATCCGTACCAAACGGGAGTCCGGCTATCGGGTGATGGTCTTCGGAGAGAAAAAGCAACAACTCGACCGGCTTTCTTCCATTATTTTACAGAACAATGGCGTACAGCCGGAATTTGTCGCCGGCAAAGTCCTCCATGAGGGCTTTATCGACCATGACGCCAAGATTTGCTGTTATAGTGACCATGAGTTGTTCGACCGTTTTCACCGCGTGACGCTGCGGCGGACGGTGGACAAGAGCGAGCAGTTGACCATCAACGATCTGACGAGTTTTTCAATCGGAGATTACATTGTACATATCGACTACGGCGTCGGGATTTTCGGTGGTTTGGTCAAAATCGCGGACGACAAAGGACGCATGCACGATGTGGTGAAACTGGAATACAAAGATCACGATGTGATTTTCATATCCATCCACTCTTTGCACAAAATCTCGCGTTATAAATCCAAGGAAAGCGAGGCGCCGCGCATCCACAAACTGGGCAGCAAGACCTGGATGGCTACCAAGACGGCGGCCAAGAACAAAGTCAAGGATATAGCCAAAGACTTGATCCGTCTGTATGCCAGGCGAAAGGCTACGCCGGGATTCCCTTTCTCCCCCGACACCTATCTGCAGGAAGAGTTGGAGTCTTCTTTCATGTACGAAGACACCCCCGACCAGGACAAAGCCGTCAAGGCCGTCAAACGCGATATGGAAGGTGATTGTCCGATGGACCGCCTGGTCTGCGGGGATGTGGGATTCGGAAAGACGGAGGTGGCCATCCGTGCGGCGTTCAAAGCGGTCTGTGACAGCAAGCAGGTGGCGGTGCTGGTGCCCACGACCATCCTTTGCCTGCAACATTTCAACACCTTTTCCGCCCGGCTGGAAAATTTTCCTTGCCGCATCGAGTATGTCTCACGCCTGCGTACCGCCAAAGAAATCACGGCCATCACCAAAGATTTGAAAGAAGGCCGGATCGATATCATCATCGGCACGCACAAACTTCTGGGAGACCAGTTCCAGTTCAAGGACCTGGGTCTGCTGATTATCGACGAAGAACAGAAATTCGGCGTCAGCGCCAAGGAAAAACTCCGGCAGATGAAAGCCGGGGTCGATACCCTGGCCCTGACCGCTACGCCCATCCCCCGTACCCTCCAGTTCTCTTTGCTGGGCGCTAGGGATTTGTCCATCATCCAGACGCCGCCTCCCAACCGTATTCCCATCCAGACCGAAATCATGAATTTTGAAAAGGAGGAGATCAAGCGGATTATCCATTACGAACTCAAACGGGGCGGACAGATCTTTTTTATCCACAACAAAGTGGAAGAATTGCCGGCGATTGAGGAGATGCTGCATCGTCTGGTACCGGATATGAAAATCTGTACCGCCCACGGTCAGATGGAGTCAAAAGTGCTGGAAAATAAAATCATGGACTTCATCAGAGGAGACTACGACCTGCTTCTGTGTACCACGATTATTGAGAACGGGCTGGATATTCCGGCGGCCAATACCATGATCATCAACCAGGCCCAAAACATCGGCCTGAGTGACTTGCATCAGTTGCGGGGCCGGGTGGGACGCTCCAACAAGCAGGCTTTCTGCTATCTGATCGTACCTCCGCTCACCTCCATTTCCGAAGATTCACGCCGTCGTCTGAAAGCCATCGAGACCTTCAGCGACCTGGGCAGCGGATTCAGCATTGCCATGCAGGATCTGGATATTCGCGGAGCCGGCAATCTGCTGGGTGCCCAGCAAAGCGGTTTTATCAGTGACATGGGCCTCGAAACCTTCCACAAAGTCCTGACCGAGGCTATGGAGGAATTGGGTGTGGAAACGGGCTACAAGACCGCTTCATACCAGGAAAACTACATTGCGGAATGTACCGTGGAGACCGACCAGACCGCCTTGCTGCCGGATTCTTTCGTCGATATTACGGTGGAGAAAATACGGATATACAAAGACTTGGACAGCATCACGGACGAGCATGGCCTGGAAAAGGCGAAGGACCGGCTGACCGACCGTTTCGGCCACCTGCCTGTCGAGGTGGAAAACCTGTTTTCCGTCGTACAAATCCGTTTGCTGGGCAAAAAACTGGGATTTGAAAAGATTATCGTCAAAAACGGCATCCTGATTGCCTTCTTTGTTTCCAATCCCCTTTCACCTTATTATAAATCGGACACTTTTTCAAAAATACTCGACCATATTTCCGGCCTGGGCAAACAATTCGAGATGAAGCAGGGAGAGAACGGCAAACTGAAAATCATCTCCAGAAACATCCCGTCTTTGTACGATGCATGGGCGTGCCTGAAGAAATTGGAAGCATAAATTTTGAAAAATGGATTAAAAATTGCACCTTTGTAGGTTGTTATCCGATTACTGGAGATAAAGTGTCGATGAAGCGTTGTAGAAAAGTTGGGATTTTGATTCCCGTTTTGCTTTCATTGGGATTGCTTTCGTTGCAGGCGCAGACGGGAGCATTTTCGACCTATTCTCCGTATTCCGTATTCGGTGTCGGTGAAGTGATGACCGAGGGGACGGCCTTTAACAAGACCATGGGCGGTGTCGGCATAGCGGCTCGCAACAATCGGTATATCAACTATTTGAATCCTGCCGCCATTACGGCTCGCGATACCCTGGCCTTCATGTTGGACTTCGGAGTCAGCAACAACAACAAATATTTCCGCCAAGGGGATGTCACCTCGGTCAACAACCAGTTCAACATCTGCAACTTCATCTTTTCCGTTCCCATTTACCGCAGTTCCGCCCTTGCCATCGGCATCACTCCCTACAGCGGTGTCGGATATGACTTTTCCTACAGTGAAACGCGGTCCGGCATCATCGGCAATACGGGCAACATCGATTATCAGTCGTATGGAGAGGGTGCGATGACCAAAGTTTTCCTTTCTGCCGCCGCCACTTTCTGGAAGCGCTTTTCCGTCGGAGCGGAGTTGGATTATTATTTCGGCCATATCGGAAAGGTCTCCAACAAGATTTTCGAGCAGAGTTCATTCCGTTCCACCTATGGAGGTTATGACATGAAACTCTGGGGCATCGGCGGCAAGTTCGGCATTCAGTACGAACATCGTTTCAATAACCTCAGTTCGTTGACCGCCGGTGCGACTTACCGTCTCAAGACGCCCATCCGGGGGACCAACGAAGAGTACTACAATGCGACCCTTTCCAGTGTGCAAGATACCATCTACAGGCGTGATGTCGGCAGTCAGGCCGTCCGTCTCGGAGATGAAATCGGCGTGGGCCTGGCGCTCAAACTGGATGGGAAATGGAGCATCGAGGTGGACTACCTGCTGGCCGACTGGCGCTCAAGCGGCTTTTCTTCCGCGAGGGGATTTGCCGTGAATACGGAAGAGAACCTTCATTTTGAATCCGTGATGTCCCATACGGTGCGTGCCGGCGTGGAGTTCGTACCCAACCGCAACGACATCCGTTACTACTATCGCAGGATGGCCTACCGGGCAGGACTTTACTATGACACGGGCAATTTTCGCTATGGTCCGTATGCCGTAACCAGTTATGGTCTGACGCTTGGCGTGACTCTCCCGGTCTTCCGCTGGTTCAACGGATTTACCATCGGCATGGAAATTGGAAGGAGGGGGTCGGTACAAAACAACATGATCCGGGAGACCTGTTTCCAAGTCCATGCGAGCATGAATATACATGATATCTGGTTCCAAAAACCGAAATATGAATAATAACCCAAAGCATATGAAGAAATTAGCAGTTATTTTCAGTTTGTTCGCCCTTGTTTGTTCGGGCGGCGTCGCTTCCGCTTACGGCAAGTACGGAAAAGACAGTGCGGAATGTTTGAAGTATTTATCCTTCTACAAGGATCACTACAAAGTGAAGAACTACAAGGATGCTTTGCCCAACTGGAGAAAAGCGTTCAAGTTGTGTCCTCCGACCGCCAACCAGACGATGCTCATCGACGGCACCTCGCTGATGCGTCAGGAAATCAACAAAAACAAGAAAAACGCCCAGTTGCGTGAGTCGATCATCGATACCCTGATGATGCTGCACGACCTCCGCATGCAGAACTTCCCCAAGATGAAAAGCAAAGCCGTCGAGAACAAGACGCTGGACATGATCCAGTTCCGCAACGGGGACAAGCAGGCCCTGTATGACATCTGCAAGGAAGCCATCGAGAACAACAAGGAGAAGACCAAGGCCAGCATTTTCGTCAATTACATGAACTGTTCGGTGGAACTCTACCAGGCTGGACGCCTCGACATCGATACGGTCATCTCCGACTACGAGTATTGCATGGGCTTCCTGGATGCCGCGCTGGCCAAGAATCCGGGAGATGAGAATACGGCCAACATCCGTGCGGCGGTCGAAAATCTGTTTGTCAGTTCCCGTGTCGCCTCCTGCGAGAATCTGATTGCGATCTTTACCCCGAAACAGCAGGCCGACCCCGGCAACCTGGAACTCCTGGGCAAGATTGCCAACATGATGCGCAGTACCGAAGACTGCACGGACAACGAGTTGTATTTTACCGCCGTGACCGCGCTCTACAAGGCGGATCCCAACTACAAGACGGCGTACGGACTGTATCGTATGTTCTCCTCCAAAGGTGATGTCGATATGGCAAACAAATACCTCGACGAGGCCATTGCTTTCGATGAGTCCGACGACGAGACCGATGCGCAGTATTACTATGAGTCCGCTGTGTTCAATCACAAGAACGGCAACAAGGCCAAAGCCTATCATGCCGCTCAGAAATCCATTGCGCTGGATCAGGACGGCGATGTAATCGGCAAAGCCAACATGCTCTGCGGAACCATCTGGGGAAGCACTTCCTGCAAGGGCGGTACTGAGATTGACTCCCGCGCCCCGTTCTGGGTGGCCGTGGACTTCATGGTTCGCGCCAAGAATGCGGATCCCAGCCTGACCGAGGAAGCCGACCGCCTTATCGGCCAGTACCGCCAGTATTTCCCGGAGAAGGCGGAAGCCTTTATGTACAACCTCACCGACGGAGATCGTTACACGGTCAATTGCGGCGGCATGTCGGCCGTGACGACCGTACGCACCCAGAGCAAATAGATTTGTTCCCCAGGCACAATATCTCATCCCTGAGACCGGCAATCTGTCTGATGGCCGGTCTCTTTGTCCTTTTTTCCTGCCGGAGCAAACTCAGGCAGGCCGACAGGATCGACTTGTCCAGCGTACCGGTCCAGCAGGTGCGGGACATGTTTGTCGTAGATACGGAAAACGGCCGTCTGAAGATGCGGATGGAAGGTGCGCTGATGGAGCGTTACGAGACCGACACCTCCTCTTATGAGTTGTTCCCGGAAGGATTCTATGTCTATCTCTATGACGAGCAAGGCGACCTGCAGACCACCATTTTTTCGGACAAGGCGAAGCATACCAAAGGAAAGAGCGGAGATGAATTGTGGATGGTGACGGGCCATGTCGTCACCAAAAATCTTAAAAACCGGGAGGTGATGGAGTCCGACACCATCTATTGGGATCGGACGAACGAGGTCTATTGGACGGACAGTTATGTCCGGATATACTCCCCTGACGGCTTTATCCAGGGGTATGGCATGCGCTCGGATCAGCGCGAGCATGTCTCCGTCATCCACCGGCCCTTCAACAGTTACGCTTTTACGGAAGGAGAGCAGGCACCGGAAGATACCGCCAATTTTATCGGTCCGGTGCTGAAAAAATAAAGAAAAAAACCGCAGTTTCAAGTATTTTTCTTATCTTCGCAGTCCTGCTTGTGTGAGCGGGAAAAATAGATAAATATAAACATAGTAATTAATATGGCGGTTCTTGAAAAAATTCGCGTAAAGTTCGGTGTGGCGATCACGGTCATCATTGCCATCGCCCTCTTGTCTTTCATCATTGACCCGAGCACGCTCAGTTCTGTAATGTATTCCATGTCTTCCAAAAACGATGTCGGCAAAATCGACGGCAAACGCATCGGTTATATGGAGTTCCAGGAGACTCTGGACAAATATACCAAACTCAACGAAATCATCACCGGCGGCTCGCCCTCTTCCGACGAGCAGCAGAAAGCGGTTCGCGATGCGGCCTGGCAGTCTTTGGTGGACGATTACCTCTTTGTCAAAAACTGCAAAAAAGCCGGTCTTTTCGTGGGCAAGGACGAGAAGGTGGAACTGACCACCGGCGGCGACATCTCGCCGATTATCGCGCGTGATCCCAATTTTGCCGGCGAGGACGGCAGTTTCAGCGTTGACCGGCTCGTGGAGTTTGTGCAGGCGGTCCAGGGCGACGAAAGCGGCCGGATGAAATTGTACTGGGATTATCTGCAGAAGGCGGTGATGACCGAAGCCTATTATGAGAAATATGCGGCCCTTTTCACCAAGAGCAACCAGAACAACAAACTGATGACGGCCCGTCAGATTGCGGAGAACAATACGACGGCTGACATAGAATATGTGACGGTTCCCGTAGGGTATGTGCAGGACAGCACCATCCAGGTCAGTGACGCGGAGATCGAGAAGTACTACAATGCGCACAAGAAGAACTACGCCAGCAAGGCCAGCCGTGACATCGAATATGTCGTTTTCGAAGTCAAGCCCTCCGCCCAGGACATCGCTGCGGCCCGGGACAAGTTCAATGAAAGTTATGATGAATTTCTGACCACGGACAATCTCAAAGCCTTCCTGCTGCGCAATTCGGACCGTAAGTTCGATACCCGCTGGTATGGCAAAAACGAACTGAATACGGTTGACCGCAAGGTGGCCGAGTTTGTTGACAATGCCGCCGTGGGCAAGGCTTCCGAACTCATTGCCACGGACGAGGCTTTTTATGCCGTGCGCGTACTCGCGGCCAAGAAGTTGCCCAACAGCATCGAGGTGAAAGTCGTGCCTGCCAACGATGCGGAGCAGATTACCTCCGAGTTGCTGGCCAAGGTGGATGCGGCCGAAGCCATGACCATGACCCAGGACCGCCTGATTCCGGGTTGCGAGGACCTGTTCGACGCCCGTCTCAACCAGGCTCAGTTTGTCCAGAGTCCGCAGTACGGCAAGTTGCTGGCCAAAGTGGTAAGCAAGTCCGAACTTGTGGAGAAGAAGCAGGTTGCCATCCTGTCCCGGAATATCGTACCGGGCAAGGAGACCTACAACAGTTATTATTCCCAGGCCAACACCCTTGCAGCCCGTTCCGCCGGCACATACAAAGGTTTCAAGGATGCCGCCGACTCCCTGCGTCTGTATGTGCAGAGTTATGACAAAATGCTGGAGAGCACCCGCCATCTGGGCGGCGTGGACGGTACGGTGGAGGTGACCCGCTGGGCGTTCGACCACAAGAAGGGAGAGGTCAGCAACATTATCACCGTAGGCAACAGCGCCTTCTTCGTCGTGGCGGTCAAGGGAGTGAACAAAGAAGGATTTACTCCGCTCAAGGAGGTCTCTCCGATGATCAGGATGACCCTCTTCCAGGAGAAGGCTTCTGCCAAAAAAGCGGAAGAAGTGGCTGCCAAGATGGCCGGGCTGGATGATATGAACGCCGTCGCCGAGGCGCTCGGAGCCGAAGTGGCGTCCAAGGAGGGTGTCGCTTTTGCCGCCGCCGGCGGTATGTCGGTGGATCCGGTTTTGCTGGGAGCCGTCGCTTCCGCCGAGACCGGTGTCATCAGCGGTCCTGCCCGTTCCGCCTATTCCATCTATGTGTTCAAGGTCCTTTCCCGCGAAGAGGGAGCCTTCTATAACGAGGAGGATGCCAAGGCGATGGATGCCCAGAAGGCGCAGTATTATTCGCAGATGATTGTTCCCGTGATGTCCGAGGATAAGGTAACGGACAACCGGGCCCGTTTCTTCTAATCGTCCGTGAAAGTCCTGGTAACGGGGGCTGCCGGATTTGTCGGATCGAAAGTCGTTTCTTTGCTGACGGGCCGGGCAGACGAGGTTGTCGGAATCGACAACTTGAACGCTTACTACGACATTCAACTCAAAAAAGACCGTCTGGCCACCTTTGGGGGCCAGATGCGTTTTGTGCAAATGGATATTTGCGACGCGCCGGCGATGGATGCGTTGTTTGCCCGGGAGCGTTTTGATGCCGTCGTCTCCCTGGCCGCCCAGGTCGGCGTCCGCCATTCTTTTGAGGCTCCGGCCGCCTATTTCCACACCAATGTCGATGGCCTGCGCCAGGTGTTGGACTGCTGTCGCCGGTATGCGGTCCGCCATCTCGTTTTTGCCTCTTCCAGTTCTGTCTATGGCAATGCCCGCCAGGTCCCCTTTCGTGAGGATATGCCGCTCGGGGAGCCTTTGAGCGTATATGCCGGGACCAAGCAGCAAGCCGAAGCGCTCGCCGCCTCCTACGCCCGTCTCTACGGGATGACAGTCACCGCTTTGCGTTATTTTTCCGTGTACGGTCCCTGGGGCCGTCCGGATATGGCTCCGATGCTCTTTGCCCGGTCCATTGCGCAGGGGTGTCCTCTGCAACTTTACGGCGAAGGGAAGATGCTCCGCGATTTCACCTTCATCGACGACATCGCCCGGGGGACCGTGGCGGTGCTGGACAAGGGGCTTGCTCCTGAGGGCGGAATCCGTGTGCCGGCCGCCGGGACGGAGGGCGTTTTCAAAATCTACAATATCGGAGCCGGCCGGCCTGTGTCCCTGCCGGATTTCATCGCCTTGCTGGAAGAAGCCCTGGGGCGCAAGGCCGTCATCCGATATCTGCCGATGCAGGAGGGGGATGCGTACCGTACCTGGGCCGATACCTCGTTGTTGGAGCGGGAAACGGGTTTCCGTCCGCAGGTCAGTCTGGAGGAGGGGGTCGCTCGCTTCGTCCGCTGGTTTCAATCCCGTAGCAATTCCTGAAAAATTCGTATATTTGCCTTTTCGAGAACAAGCGTATGAATCCTGAAGAGATGATTGCACGGGTACACGAGGAACTGACGCGTGCGCTGCCGGAAAGCCTGACGGCGGAGGAAAGGGGAAAAATCGAGCAGGCTTATCTGTTGGCAGAGCAGGCCCATCGTCTGCAGAAACGCAAGGACGGTGAGCCGTATATCGTTCACCCCGTCAATGTCGCCCTGGTGGTGATTCGCGAAATGTTGCAGACCGACGCGAATATTATCTGTGCGGCTCTCTTGCATGATGTCGTGGAGGATACGCCCCATGGAATCGAAGAAATCCGCTCGCTCTTCGGCGACGATGTCGCTTTTCTGGTGGCGGCGGTCACCAAGCGCAACAACGACCAGGTGGACAATTACCAGCATATTCTGGGCTCGGTCCAGGATGATGTCCGCGTGCTGATTCTCAAATTGTCGGACCGCTTGCACAACATGCGGACCCTCGACTCCATGCGGCCGGAGAAGCAGTGGAAAATCGCTTCGGAGACGCAATTCTTTTTCGCTCCGCTGGCCGGCCGCCTGGGCCTTTTCCTGGTCAAGTCCGAACTGGAAAACCTGGCTTTCCGCTTTCTCAATCCGGAGGAAAACAGTTTTGTCTCCTGGATGCTGGCAGAGGACCGCGAACGGACGAAAGGGGCGGTGGAGACCTTTATGAACGAGGCCCGAGGAGTCGTCGAACAGGCCTTATGCGGTGCCGTGACCTGGGATATACGCTATCGCAAGCCTTACAGCATCTGGCGTGAAATGCAGGAAAAGAACAGCGACTTCTACCACGTTCCTTTCAAACATTACATCCGCGCATCTTTCAATCGCGACGAGGTCTGCCGGCTGACGGGCTGGGACATCAGCGAGGAAGACATTGTCTTGAAAATCTATTCCATCCTGGCGGACAAATACAGTGAGCAGACGGGCAGCTTTGTCAATTATATGGCGCAGCCCAAGGCCAACGGCTATCGTTCGCTCCATTTCCGTCTGCTCAATCCCTACGGTCAGATCGAAGAGTTCCATGTATCATCGGAAAACATGCGCCGGCAGTCTTACTTCGGTTGCGTCCTCGAGCAAAAGGAAATCTGGCTGCAACGCCTCACGGAGGTACTGCGGGAACTGTCCAAGGAGTCGGAGGAGATGATGCCGGGCATCCAGCATTCCCTGTTCAACGAAGATATCGTCGTCTTCACCCCGAAAGGCCGTTCGATCACCCTGCCCAAGGATGCTACGGTCCTCGATTTCGCCTACGAGGTACATACCGACATCGGCGACCATGCCCAATTTGCCCGCGTGAACGGCCTGCTGGTGAGCGTCAAGACCGTCCTTCACCGGGGAGACCGGGTGCTGGTCGGGACGGCCCCCCACATCCATCCGACGCCGGATTGGCTGGACGCCGCCGTTTCCTACAAGGCCCGCAAGCGGATTTCCGCCTATCTGCGCACCCTTCCCCAACCCCGCTACCGCCTGTGTCCGCTGTGCCGTCCGATGCCCGGTGCCGAGATTATCGGTTTCAAGGATGCCACCGGCGAGATTTCCATCCATAAGCGCAATTGCAAAGAAGCTCTCAGCATCGCTTCCGCCCGGGGCAACACCATCGTTTCCGTGACCGATTTCGAGGCCCAGCCGAATGTCACCTATCCGGTGAACATCCATATCACGGCCGTGGACCGCTATCATTTATTGCGGGATATCATTCACTGTATCGTCGAGGAGCACAAACTGCCCATGACCAGCCTGACGACGCAGGCGAAAGATGAAATCTTTGTATGCGACATCTGCTTTGCCGTCCATTCGGTCACCGAACTCAATGAGACGGTCGTGGCCATTGCCCGTCTGGAGGGCGTCGAACAAGTGAAAAAGGAGCGGCTGTAGTTGTTGCAGTGCGCAGGATCCGGCACTAGTCCCCGTAAGGGTCGCCGCTGTTCCACTCTTTTTCGGCCAGGCCGTGCCGGTTGACGCAGTGGTCGTAAATCTTGTTTTTTCCGGCTTCATCCAAGGTTCCCCACCATCTCGTGCAGGCCGGGTACAGGATTTGTGCTTCGTCCACCGTCTCGCCGGGATGTGCTTTGGTGAATGATTTGCGGGCGATCCGCTCTTTTTGCGAAATGGGAATGGAAGCCCACCAGTTGTCAAGTTCCGTATTGTTCATAGACTTTTTTTTATGATTGTACAAAAATAATCATTTTCACTGATATTCAGAAATAATAGGGAAATTTTTGTGGTTTGGATTTTTCTTCATATCTTTGTAAGTTATATGTAAAAAAGGCTTTTGTCGTGAAACGTATTGCTTGTATAAGCACTGGAGTAGCCTTATTTCTGTTGGTATTTGGTTGCAGTACATCTAACAAAGCGGCCAAACTTGCAGAAAGGAATGACGAAGTGGAGTTGCGACTCCCCAGTGAGGAAAATGTAAAACCGTCTGAGATTGATACAGTCAAACGGCCGGAGACGATTATTGTCAAGGATGAAGAAGGCAATGATATGGTGTTGATGAACGCCATCCTGGACGATGAGACGGGCGAAATGGTGGCGACCGAGGTGTTGGACGCCGCGACCATTACGGTCCGTTTCAAACGGGTGGCCGAGCGCCGCGGAAAGATCGATCTGGGCTTTGAAGTGGTCGTTCCTTCCGTGATGCTGGACAACCAGTGGCAGATGCACCTGACCCCCGAACTCTATCTGATCGCGGACAACGGGGCGGTTCTCGACACTTCTTATCTGGAAAAGATCGTGATCACCGGCGAGGTGTTCCGCATCCGCCAGTTGCGCGGCTACCAGCTCTACGAGCGCCTGATGAAGGAGATTGCCGACTCCGGCAAGTACAAAGGCGGACATACGCTTGAGGTTTTCGTCGAGCGCAACATGCCCGAGATTTACAGCCTGAAGTACGATACCTCTTATGTATATACCAAGGCGGATTCCTCCAAGGTGGTCGAAGAACTGGAAAACTGGTACTCGGTCACCGACCAGGAAGCCATCGACCACTACAGCAACCGTTGCGCCTTGAAAGGATTGCGCAAGAAAAAACAGAAAGCCGGCGTGATGCGCGACCCCGACGACCGCACGGGCATCCGCATCGATTCGGTCGTCCGCAGCGAAGACGGCAATTTCGTCTGCGACTATGTGGAGACGATTACGACGCGCCCCAAATTGAAAAAGGCTCTCATCTATGTCGCCGGCAACATCTACGACAACAACGGCAAGCGTATCTACCGCGTGCCCCGTACCGACTCGCTGGAGTACAACATCAGTTCCGCCGCCCAGCTTTACAAGCAGCAGGATCGCTATCTGCACAAGGTTATCTATCGCCGTGCCGAAGCCAACACTTCTTTCAACATCGACTTCAAGGTCGGCCGCTATGATGTGGATCCGGCGATGAACAAGAACGCCGACGAGATCAAGCAGATTCGCAAGACCATCCACAACATCCTCCAGAGTCAGGATTTCGACCTGGACAGCGTGGTCGTGACGGCGCACTGCTCCCCCGAAGGCAGTTACCAGGCCAACGACATGCTCTCGCGCAAGCGTTCCCAGTCGGTTTCCACGTACTTTGACGGCTATATGAACCATGTCGTGGATTCCATCAACGCCAACCGAGGTTTCTCCGTGGACGAGTTCGGCAACATCCACAAGGAGCGCGCCATCATGAAGATCCGTTTCCGTTCCCGCGCCCAAGCCGAGAATTGGCCGTTGCTCAACGACCTGGTCCTCAAGGATTCCATCCTGACGGATGATAACAAGCAGGCCTATTCCGATGATGTTCTTCCGGTGGCCAGTCCGGATGCCCGCGAACTCAAACTCAAAGGCCAGCCTTACTATAATTATATAAAGGAGAATCTCTATCCCAAACTCCGTACGGTGAATTTCAATTTCCACCTCCATCGCAAAGGCATGGTCAAGGATACGGTCGTGACGACCGAGTTGGATACGGTGTACAAGAGAGGATTGGAATATCTCAAGGACCGCGACTATGACAATGCCATCGAGATCCTGCGCAACTATCCGGACGACTACAACCTGGCTGTCTGTTATGTGGCGCTGGACCGCAATCTCAGTGCGCTGGGCATCCTCGAAGCGATGAAAAGGACCGCCGAGGTCAACTATCTGCTGGCGTTGGTTTATTCCCGTCAGGGAGACAACAAAAACGCGGTCCAATGCTATCTTGACGCCTGTCGTCAGGATGCGACCTACAAGAATCGGGGAAATCTCGATCCGGAGATTTCGATTTTGATAAAAACTTATGGCCTGAATGCCCAAATGGACGAAGCGTTTGACCTGTAAAAAAGACGAAACCATTGATGAAACTATTTGAAAAGATATCCGGGCTTTTGCTGGCAGGGGTGCTGGTCTTTTCTGTACCATATGCCCAAGCCCAAGAGAAAAAATACAAGATTAACGCCCTGTGGGATAATTTCTTTATCAATGCCGGCGGTGGTATTTCGATGTTGACGGAAGACAATCAGCCTTTCTTCAACGGCAAGGTGAAAGGAGGATATGATTTCAGCGTAGGCAAATGGTTCTCCCCCGAGTTCGGTTTCCGCATCGGCTATCAGGGCGGTCTCCTCTCCGAATATGTCAAGGAGCCCCGTCACAGGCTTACTGTTCCTGCGGTTTTCAAGGGGATGGACACCAACGAGTTGTCGCTCCGTTACGGCTATGTCCACAACGATTTTCTGTGGAACTTCAGCAATACCGTAGCCGGTTATTCCCGCGACCGCGTATATGAGTTTATCCCTTATGTACACATGGGCGTGTTCCATACCTGGGATATGAACAGGGTTGCCGTCAAGCGTGAGTATGCGCCCGGTCTGGGTATCATCAACAACTTCCGTCTGAGCGATGCCGTCAGCCTCTACATCGACCTGCGTGCCACTTTTGTCAACGGCCGCAATGTCAAACGGCCCTATTCGGGCGGAGCCTTGCTGACCACGGCCAACGCCGGTCTGGCCTACAACATCGGCAAGAGCTGGTGGACTTCCGACGTGGGCCGTCCCGGCGACCGTTCCCTCGTCCACAATTCTTTCTTCGACAATATGTATGTGGGCATCATGGGCGGTGTCTCCACTTTGTCCGAAGGCGGGCAGCAGGTGCGTTTCAACGGCAATGCGACCGGCTCGTTCGACATCGTACTCGGCAAATGGTTCTCGCCGTACTTCGGCGGCCGCATCGGTTATACCGGCGGCATGTTGTCCGAGTGGCTGGCCGCCCCCCGTCCGGGCATGTCCAACATCGCCGGCATGTTCCAGGGACAGCCGATGTATCTCAACAAGATGGATTACAGTTACCTCCATGCGGAGTTGATGTGGGATGTCGTCAATTCGTTCATTGCCTCCGGCAAGCGTCCGTTTGGCATCTCCCCGTACATTCACTTGGGATACATGAACACCCGTCCGACAGGCACCAATACCGATATCAACGGCATGGGCGGCGGTGTCGGCCTTCTGGGCAATTTCCGGCTCATCGACAAGCTCGATCTCCTCATCGACGCCCGTGCGATGGCCGCCAAGGGTGAAATGTTCGGCAAAGACCGGAGTTTCGCCTTCCAGGGGACGATGTTCGCCGGTCTCGCCTACAACATCGGGCGCCGTGACTTCCCCGAGTCTTCCTCGTTCGAGTTGCTTTATGAAGACAGGACGCCGACCGGCCCTGCGCCCTATGTCGTCTCTGCCATGAAGAACAACTGGTTTATCTCGTTCGGGGCGGGCGGCAGTCTGCTTTGGGAGCCCAAGAGTACGCTCGGCGCAGCCGGTGTGACGCCTTCCCTCGACCTTTCCGTGGGTAAATGGTTTACCCCCTGGACGGCCATCCGCCTGGGCTATCAGGGCTACCGTTACAAGTTCCGTTCCCTGCAGCCCCACCAGACGCTGGATGTAGAGTTCGTAGAAGACAAGAATGGCAAGACCTACTATGTCAATTCTTTCAATTACGGCTATGTCCACGCGGATTTCCTCTGGGATGCCACCAACACCTTCCATTACGACCGTTACAATGTGTGGAGTCTCATTCCCTACACGCACATGGGCGTGATGCGTTCTTATCTTCCCCGTAACGGACAGTCATACAAGCGCTCCTATGTGATGGGCTTCGGTCTCATCAACAGTTTCCGCGTCGGCCGGCGTACCAGCCTGTATGTGGATTTGCGCTCGACCTTCATCGACAATACGATTACCCGCCGTACGGAGTATGGCGGCTCCGATATCGCGCTGAATGCCATGGTCGGCGCCACCGTCGATCTGGGCAAGGTCAATTACTTCAAGAGCCACACCGACACGACGGCGGTCCGCCAGCCGGTCTTCGGCCGTTGGAAAGACAATATCTTCGTCCAGCTGGGCGGCGGTGTCAATCTGCTCTTCGAAGAGGGCTTCTCCCAGGGTATGAACCTGATTGCCGCTCCCGCTTATGAGGTGTCGCTCGGAAAGTGGTTTTCTCCCGATTTCGGTGTGCGTCTGGGCTATCAGGGCGGCAGCCTCAAAGAGTGGCTTGACAATCCCCGTCCCCAGTTGGCGACGACCCTCGGGGAGTTGCGCGGCGCTCCGGCCTATCAGCTCAATGCCAAGTCCGACTATTTCCACGCGGATATCCTCTGGGATCTGACGAACCTGCTCTATCCTTATCGTTATGACAGGATCTGGTCCCTGATTCCTTATTATCATACCGGTTTCTACAATGTCAAAACCGCGCAGGGCAAGTTGTACCGCGACGGTTTCGCCGCCGGCTTCGGTCTGATCAACACCATCCGGATCACCTCCGAGCTCGGGGCTTTCCTCGACCTGCGTGCGACGGTCCTCAATGCCAATATGCTGGGCAGGGGCCGGGCGTTCGGCTATAAGGGTACTGCGTTGGCGGGTCTGACCTACAACATCGGCGGCGTGGGCAACTGGACTTCCGCTGCCCAGTTCCGCAAGAGCGGGTACAACGATCCGCTCAAGGTCAATATCGTCACCGGACCTTCTCCTTTCCTGGACAACAAGTTGTGGGAAAATCTCTTTATCAGTGTCGGCGGCGGCGTCAACATGCTGGCCGAGCAGCACATCAACATGTCCGGATTCTCCCCGGCGATCGATGTGAACATCGGCAAGTGGATCTCTCCCCAGTTCGGTGTCCGTCTGGGTGTCCAGGGGGCCTCGATGGTCGAGCATGTGCGCGACGCGCGTCCCCGTCTGGCCGAAAATGTGGTGCGCTGGGCCAATGAGGACCGCTACCGTTTCGAGAACAAGTATTTCTATGTCCACTCGGATTTCCTGTGGAACCTCAACAACACCTTTACCCAGTACGATTTCAACCGCTTCTGGAACATCATACCTTACTATCAGTTCGGTGTCATCCAGGGATATTACAATACGGGCAGTGCCTATAAGCAGGAGTATGCGATGGGTTACGGTCTCATCAACACTTTCCGTCTGTCCAACCGCTTGAATGCCTTCATCGACATGCGTGCCAACTTCATCCGCAAGCGCATGCTTGCCTCGCAGCGCAATGGTGGCATGGCGACGGTCCTGGCCGGTGTTTCTTACGATATCGGCAAGAACTACTGGACCTCCTATAAGGATGTTCCGGACAGTTATGCTTATGCACTCAACGAGTTCAAGGACAACTGGTTCCTCAGTGCGGCCGGAGGTGTTTCCCTCCTGATGGACGGCGGACAGGACGGTTTCAACGGCGATGCCGGCTGGGCTGCGGACATCACCATCGGCAAGTGGCTTTCCCCGCAGTTTGCCGGCCGTATCGGTTACCAGCGCGGTACCGTCAAGGACTGGACGACGGCTCCCCGTCGCGGCATGTCTTCCGTACCCGCCACCTATCTGGGCAAGCAAATGTATGCGAACGCCTACCAGTTCGGTTATGTCCACGCCGATGTGTTGTGGAACTTGCTCAATACCGTCATGGGCTACGATGAGTATCGCGTCTATGATCTGATTCCTTATGTCCACACCGGACAATACACCACCTATGTCGGCGGCAAGCGCCAGCGTGAGTTCGCAGCCGGCGTGGGCCTCCTCAACAACTTCAACCTCTCTTCCCGCTGGACCGCTTTCGCCGACCTGCGTCTCTTCTCCCTCAAAGGCGAGTCTGTCGGCAAGTCGGACGACAAAGCGTTCGGTGCAACGCTCTCTGCCGGTATTTCCTACAATCTCGGTGTGAGCGGATTCCGCACGGCCAACCGTCTCAATACGCTGGACCGTACCGGCAAACTTTCCGGAGACAAATCGGCCAAAAAAGAGACCGGCCTCCCTCCGTTCCTGGCCAACCGTCTGTTCGACAACATCTTTATCACGGCGGCCATCGGAACCAACATGCTGGGTGAACTCAAGAGCCAGTCTGAAATCGGCGCTGAATTTGGTTTTGACTTCAACTTCGGAAAATGGTACACGCCGTACTTTGGAAACCGCATCGGTGTCCTGGGTTCCCGCCTGAGCGAGACGGTCAAGCAGCCCCGTCAGGGCGTAACGACCGGCCCCGACCAGTTTGGCAACTACAAGTACAATTCCAAATTTTACTACCTGCACTCCGACTTCCTGTGGGAGGCGACCAATACCTTCGGCGGCTACAAGCGCGACCGTATCTGGAGCGTCGTCCCTTACGGCCATTTCGGCTTTGCGCAGAATTTCTATATGAGCGGCATGTCCTTCAAGCGTGAGTTTGCCTATGGCGCCGGTCTGATCAACAACATCCGCGTCCTCGACAACCTCAAGATCTTCGCTGACCTTCGTTTCACGACGATGAGCAGCCGCTTTGTGCGTCAGCCGTATGTGCTGCCCGTCATTACGTCCCTGTTCGCCGGTATTTCCTACGACCTCAACAAGAACTACTGGCAGTCCTATACCGAAGGGACCGAGAATCAGTATGTCCTCAAAAACTTCCGCGAGGGCTGGTTTATCGGCCTTTCCGGCGGTGTGACCATGGCAGCCGAGGGCGGTCAGAGCGCCGGAGCCAATACGGCGCCTACGGGCAATGCCGAGTTTACTTTCGGAAAATGGTTCTCCCCGCATTTCGGAGGCCGTATCGGTTTGCAGGCCGGTTCTTTCTCCGAGTGGCTCGACACGGCCAGGCCGGGTGCCAGTACGGTCGGCGGCAACATCCGTGGTAACGATATGTACCAGAGCGTCCTGTCCTTCGGCTATCTGCATGCGGACCTGATGTGGGATGCGCTCAATACTTTCATGCGGCCCGATCCTGAGAGAAAGTGGGATCTCATCCCGTATGCGCACAGCGGCTTTATCCGCACCAACCAGGTGACGGGCGCCAAATTTGCCAACAACCTAACGGCCGGCGCCGGTCTGTTCGTCAATTATCATCTCGATGAGGAATTTGGTCTGTTTGCGGACGGCCGTCTCTATTGCCTCAAGAGCAATACGCTTGGTAAGAATGTCGGTTTTGCTTTCGCTTCCACCATCAATGCCGGTGTTTCCTACAACTTCGGCGGCAAGAACTGGAAGAAGGCGACCGAATATGTGCCGGACGGCAAGAAAGAGCGTTTCGAGAAGGACTACCGCAGTTTCGCCTTGTCAACCAACCTTCTTTCCTGGCTGAATCTCGGGACGATCAATCTGGAGATGCAGTATGAGGTGGCCCGTCATTGGACTATCGAAGGCAAGGTCAAATACAACCCCTGGACGCTCAATAAGGGTGTGCCCGGCCAGTTCCAGGAGAACCAGCGCGGCTTTGCGATGGGTGCCCGCTGGTGGCCTTGGTATTCCTTCGCCGGCTGGTGGATCGGTGCCGACGCCCAGTTCAAGAATTACCGTACGGGCGGTGTCCCCTGGTTCAAGACTCCCGAAGAGGGTACGGCTTTGGGTGCCAGTCTCGGATTCGGTTATTCCGTGCTGATCACCAAGTGGTTCAACCTCGACTTCGGCGTCAGCGGCTGGGCCGGTCACAAGTTCTTCACCAACTACGAGGATTCCCGCTTCCTGACCCCGACGGCCAAGAGCCAGAAGTGGTTCATTGCCCCGAACGAGGTTTCCGTCTCCGCCGTATTCATCTTCTAAGGCGTGGATTCGTCAAACAGAAAAGGCCGGCACAATACAGGTGCCGGCCTTTTTGCTGCGAATACTGTTCAATTATTTGTAGAGTTCATCGGGTCCCATCCTCCAGATGGCGGGGGCTTCGATGCGGGGGTCGTCAACCAGGATGTCCAGACGGCGGGGGACTTTCTTGAGCACGCTGGTGAGGATGAATTCTTTTTGTATTTCCAGGGTGTAGGTCATCGCGACGGCAATCTCATGTCCGTGGTCTTTGAATCGCAGGAAGGTGTACGGATAGTTCAGTTTGTCAAAACGCTCCGCCAGGCGGCTGGAGCCGAACCAACCGATGTTGAAAAAGACGATCTGGTCGTAATTGACCAGTTTGTCCGCAGTCCCGTGCATGAACAGCGTGGGTGCCGGAGCGGAGTGGCTGTATTGGACAGGCCCGTGGGTGGAGTAGATGGCTCCGGCGAAGGACATCACCCCGGCGAAACGGAAATCTTCCGGAAGGACCGCCGCATATTCCGTGCGGTTGCCCCGTTCATAGTCGGCCTGCAGGATGGTGATGGCTCCCGCCGATGAGCCGGCCAGCACGAGATTGTCGGTATCTATTCCCAGTTCCGCCTGATTTTCCCGCAGGAAGAGTACGCTGCTGTAGAGGTCTTCGACTGCCATGTGGATGGCCTTGTCGAGCAGATTGCGCTGGGCGATGCCCATTTTCTTGACATCTTTGAGCCCCAGGCGGTAGTCGATGGAGATGACGCGGTAGCCGTCTTTGCACAGCGCCTCAAACCACGGCTTGTAAGCGGCGGCGTCCCGCGAGCCTTCCTTGAAACCCCCTCCGAACACGAAGAGGATGGCCGGCTTGCTGACGAGGGTGACGCTGTCTATTTGCACGGTCGTGTCGCTGTCCGGGAACGGGGCATATACATCCAGATACAGGTCCTGGCCGTCTTTCTGTGCGTAAAGATAGGTCCCGTCGGGTTCCATTTCGGCATGAAGGTCCAAGGCGCACAGGCAGGAGAGGGAAAGCAGGAGAAATAATCTTTTCATACGGTGCGTTTAATTTGCCTGCAAAGATACTTAGATTTTTTAATTCCCTTTCTTTTTTGTATCTTTGCATATTGTGAAAACGGCTTAAATCGCAAGGAAACGGCCTTAAAAGAGATTTTTGAAAAATCGCGCCGGTCTGCGGGAGCCCAAAATAAAGGAGTATGGACAACAACGAAGAATTAACGGAGCAGACCGGGGTGGAAGAGGTGCCTCAGGGGAGGATTGAAAGGGTAAACATCGACCAGCAGATGCGTTCGGCGTACATCGATTATTCGATGTCCGTCATCGTGTCCCGTGCCCTGCCCGATGTGCGTGACGGTCTCAAACCGGTCCAGCGCCGTGTTTTGTTCGGTATGGACCGCCTGAACCTCAACTATTCGGCCGCGACCATGAAATCCGCCGGTATCGTCGGTGAGGTCATGGGAAAGTATCACCCCCACGGAGATTCCAGTATTTACGATACTATGGTGCGGCTGGCGCAGGATTGGAACCTCCGCTATCCGCTGGTGAAGGGCCAGGGCAACTTCGGCTCGATGGACGGTTATTCCGCCGCTGCCATGCGTTATACCGAAGCCAAACTGGAGCGCGTGTCCGCCGAGGTGCTCGACGATCTGTATGAAGATACGGTGGAAATGGTCAAGAACTTTGACGAGCGCTTCGACGAGCCGACCGTGCTGCCGACCAAAATCCCCCTTCTGCTCGTCAACGGCTCTTCGGGCATCGCCGTCGGTATGGCGACCAACATGGCTCCCCACAACCTGGGCGAGTGCTGCGATGCCATCTGTGCCTATGTGGACAATCCCGACATCGACACGGAGGGACTGATGCAGTACATCAAAGGTCCCGATTTTCCGACGGGCGGCATCATCCGTGGCGTACAGGGCATCAGAGAAGCCTTCGAGACCGGCCACGGGCGCATCGTCATCCGTTCCAAGGCTGAGATTGAGGTGGCCCCCAACGGTATCGAGACCATCGTCGTCACCGAAGTTCCCTACATGGTGAACAGGAAGGAGATGATCAAGAAGATAGCCGACCTTTCCCGCGAAGGGAAGATCGAGGGCATCGCCGAGATCAACGACTTCTCCAACCGCAAGGGGGTCAACATCGCCATCCGCCTCAAAAAAGGCGCCAACAGCGGTGTGGTGCTGAATATGCTCTACAAACTCAGCCCCTTGCAGTCCAGTTTCTCCGTCAACAATGTCGCCATCGTCAAGGGGCGTCCCCGCACGCTGAACTTGCGCGACCTGATCGAGAGTTTCGTCTCGCACCGTCACGAAATCATCGTCCGCCGCACGCAGTTCCGGCTGAAGAAGGCCCAGGCCCGCATCCATATCCTGGAAGCGCTGTTGCGGGCGATCGACTTTATCGACGAGGTGATTGCCCTGATTCGCGGGAGCGAGACGGTCGATCTGGCGAAGAGCCGGATTATGGAGCGCTTTGATTTTACCGAGATCCAGGCGAATGCCATCGTCGAGATGAAACTCCGCGCGCTGGCCGGACTCGAAAGGGAGAAACTCCAGGCCGAGTATGACGAACTGGCCAGGGCCGTCGCGGATTATCTGGACATTCTCGGCAGCGAGACCCGTCAGATGGCCATCATCAAAGAGGAGACGCAGGAAATCAAAGAAAAATATGCCGACCCCCGCCGCAGCGTGATTGTGCCGGATGAGGGTGAGTTCAATCCCGAAGACTTCTATGCCGCCGAGGATGTGGTCATCACGATTTCCCACCTGGGCTATATCAAGCGGACCAGCCTGGCCGAATACCGTACCCAGCACCGGGGCGGTACGGGCAAGAAGGGAAGCGGCACCCGCGACGAGGACTTCCTCGAACATATTTTCGTGGCGCACATGCACTCCACGCTCCTGCTGTTCTCCACGCTGGGCAAGTGCTATGCCGTGAAGGTCTATCAGTTGCCGGAAGGGGGGCGCGCCTACAAGGGCCGTCCCATCCAGAACTTGCTGGGGATTGCCGAAGACGAGGCCGTGCGCGCCTATCTGTCGGTCAAGGACCTCAAAGACCGCGAATTTGCGGAGAACAACTATGTCGTTCTCTGCTCCAAGCGCGGTATCATCAAGAAGACGACCCTGGCCGCCTACGCCAATGTTCGGGCGAAGGGCATCATCGCCCTGACCATCCGCGAGGGAGACGAACTGCTCTCCGCCGAGTTGACCAACGGCGAAAGCCAGATTTATCTGGCCGCCCGCGAAGGGCGCTGTGTGCGCTTTGAAGAGAGCGACGTGCGTCCGATGGGCCGTACCGCCGCCGGTGTGCGCGGCATCCGCCTGGCCAGCGATGACAACGAGGTCGTCAGCATCGTCTGTTATGACCCCAACGCGGAAGATGCCGATGCGCACTCGGCGTTGGTGGTCAGCGAAAACGGCTACGGCAAGCGCAGCGACTTCGAAGAATACCGTCTGACCAACCGTGGCGGACAGGGCGTCAAGACCCTGAATGTCACTGAAAAGACAGGCAAGGTGGTCGCATTGGTCAATGTGACGGCCGAGAACGACCTGATGATCATCACCCAGAGCGGCATTGCCATCCGCATGGCGGTTTCGACCATCAGCGAGCAAGGCCGGGCCACCCAGGGCGTGCGTCTGATCAATCTGCGCGAGGGAGACAGCATCGCCTCGGTCACGGTCGTTCCGAAAGAGGATGAGGAAGAGGCGGAAGGAGGAGCGGACGCCGAGGAACAATCTTTGCAGAACGATGCCGGACAGAACGAGTAAATCCTATTTTTAATAACAACCACAATGAAAAAAACTTTGATCTTATTGTCCGCCGCTCTGATGATGCTGCAGACGCCCATGATGGCTCAAGATCTCGCCAAATTGGCCAAAAATGTCGAAAAGGCGGTCGCCAACGCGGAAAACCCCAAAAAGGCCGCCAAGCCTGACACTTGGCTCAAGTTGGGCAAAGAATATCTCAAGGCCTATGAGGCCACATTGGGCAATGGCCTGCTCAACACCCCGATGGAGCAAGTCGCCCTGGTGATGGGAGAGGTCAAGCCCCTCTCTTCCCAGATGGTTGACATCGAAGGGACCGCTTACCAGAAAGACTCCTATGCATGTTTCGACTACTACTACCGCAGCAACATCCTTGCGATGATCGTTCCGACGAAGTCGGCCGTTGAAGATCCGCTCGGCAAAGCCCTCGATGCTTTCGCGAAAGCCCGTTCCCTGGACGAAGGCGGCAAAAAAACCAAGGACATCGCCGCAGGTGTCAAGCAGATTGTCGATTATTGTGCCGTCCAGGCTTACAATCAGTATGCGCTGGGCAACAAAGCCGAAGCCGCCCGTTTGTTTGAAAAAGCCGGCGACGCTTCCGCTTTCGGCGAGCCGGTGGTCTTCGAGGGAGCCAACCTGGGCAATGCCGGTCTGCTCTATTCGCAGACGGGCGAGTTGGACAAGGCCGAGGCCTGTTATCAGAAATGTCTGGACAACAATTTCTATGACGAAGACGGCAAGGTCTTCGCCGCCCTTTCCGAGATTGCCGCCCGCAAAAACGACAGTGCCGGCCAACTGGCTTATCTGAAACAGGGATTTGAAAAATTCCCCTCCAGCCAGGCGATTATCATCGGTCTGATCAATGCCTACCGCAACAGCGGCGAAGATCCGAAAGAGATTTTCGTCTTGCTCGACAAAGCCAAAGTCAACGATCCGACGAATGCGTCCCTGTATTCGACGGAAGGTGATATCCACAAGGAACTCAAGGAGGATGACGCCGCCATCGCCTGCTATCGCAAGGCGACGGAAGTCGATGCCCAGTTCCCCTATGGCCATGTCGGAGAGGGGCTGCTGTACTATGAGCGGGCCATCGAGTATGCGACGCAGGCCAACGAAGCCATTGCGGATGCGGATTACCGCAAGTTCCTGGCGCTCTACGAAGAGACGATGCCCAAGGCCATCGAGCCTTTCGAGAAAGCCTTCGATCTGGCCGCGAACAATCCCAAACTCCAGCAGGGTATCGCCGAATACTTGAAAAACATCTACTACCGCTTCCAGGACAAGGGGGCGTCTTATGTGGACGGGTACAAGAAATATGACAATTTCCTCAAAGGTTCCGCCCAATAGTTCCCGTTTCTTTTTCTTGAAAAGGATTGCAGGCCGGCTCTTACCGGTCTGCATTGTCTTTGTGTGTGCGTCGGTGCTGGGGTCCTGTGACTTTTTGCGCAAGGCGGCCGGACGGCCGACCCGTGCCGAACTTACCGTGCTTGAACACCGGCGGGACAGTCTCGAACTGGTCCGGCGGCTCAGGCACAAGCGTCCGGCGGCGCCTGCACCTGCGGAGGCTGCGGCAACGCCGGCGGCTTCTGCGGACGCGGAAGCGTCCGCTGCGACCCCGCCCCTCGGCGGGGCCGCGCAGGTGCAGGCGCTGCGGGAGGGTGCCGCTGCGACATTGGTCCGGAGCGTTTCCCGTTATAAAGGTAGTCCCCAGGTCCGGGAACTGATTTACCTGATTGCCGGCACCTTCAAAGACCCGGACAATGCCGTCCGTTTCTGTGCCCGGCTCCAGGCCGGGACTTTCCCGCAGGCGCAGGTACTGACCCTCGGGAACGGATACAGCCTCACGGCGGTCTATGCGACGGACCGGGCGGACGAAGCCCTCGCATTTCTGGACGCCCGCAAAGCCGATCTGCCTCCCGATGCCTGGTTCTTAATCAACGAACGGCCATGAGAATAACGCTTTCCCTGCTGTGTCTTCTGCTGGCGGCCCCTCTTCTGCAGGCGCAGTATCGGGACGGGGCCTCTTACGAAGAGTTCTACGACTCCGAAGGCGTCGCCGCGCTGAAAGCGGATGTGTCGTATATCTGTTCCCCCGTCCACCGGGGACGCAAGGCCGGCTCTCCCGGCGAGAAAGATGTGGCCGCCTGGATCTACCGGGAAATGGAGAAAGCCGGTCTGGAGATGCTGACCGGTCCGGAAGGGGATGTCTTCGGCATTCAAGGCGGAAAGGACACCTTGGTTTCCCGCAATGTCATCGGTATTCTGGGCGGGTCCGACCCCCAGTTGCGCAACCGTTTCATCGTCATCGGAGCCCATATTGACCATCTGGGAGCCTATCAGATGATGCGGGACGGCGAGCAGGAGGAGGTGATTTATCCCGGAGCGAACGCCAACGCCTCCGGTCTGGCCACCCTGCTGGCGCTCTCCCGCCATATTGCCGCGACGGGGGGCGCGTTCAAGAAGAGCATCCTTTTCATTGCCTTCGGAGCCGGCTGTGACTCTTTTGCGGGCGCCTGGTATTTCCTGAACCGCAGTTTCGACTATGTCAAGGACATCGATTTCATGATCAACCTCGACATTTTGGGTTACGGCAGCCAAGGTTTTTATGCCTATACCGCCTCCAATGCCGACCTGAACCGGGCCGTCGAGGCGACTTCCCGTGACTTGCAGCCCGTCAAGCCCGTGCTGACCTCGCAGGAGCCATATCCCTCCGATCACCGGGCCTTCTATGCCAAGGAGATACCGGCGGTGCTCTTTACCACCGGGCAGTATTCCAGCCACAACACCCCCCGGGATATACCGCAAGAGTTGGACTGGGACTACATGGAACTCCAGTCGGAATATCTTTACAATTTCGTGCGCGACCAGGCTTCCAATGCCGGGAAAATCGATTTTCTCGAGCCCCGGGAGACGCCCCGGGAGGAGGAAGACATCGTTTACGGCTATTATGATTGCGATGTCCCCCCGGCATTTCTGGGCTCTCCCAAGATCGACCGTTTTATGCAGGAATGGGTTTACCGTTATGTGAAATATCCCGAAAGCGCCATTGCGGAGGGCGTTCAGGGGATGGTGCAGGTCAACTTCATCATTGAAAAGGACGGCAGCGTCAGCCAAGTGCGCGTGGTGCGCTCCGTCGATTCGCGTCTGGACGAGGCGGCCGTGAATGTGGTCAGCATCTCGCCCAAATGGCGGCCGGCACGCATGCACGGCAAGAAGGTCCGCTCGACATTGACGATACCCATCGAGTTCAAACTGAAAAGAAAATAACAACAGAGATATGGAGTACAATTTCAGAGAGATTGAAAAGAAGTGGCAGGATTGGTGGAGTCTCAACCACACCTTCCGGGCGGAGAACAATTCTTCCAAACCGAAATATTATGTCCTTGACATGTTCCCTTACCCCTCGGGAGCGGGCCTGCATGTCGGACATCCCCTCGGCTATATCGCCAGTGACATCTTTGCTCGCTACAAACGCCTGTGCGGCTACAATGTCCTGCACCCGATGGGCTATGATGCCTTCGGCCTGCCCGCCGAGCAATATGCCATCCAGACCGGGCAGCATCCGGCCGTGACGACGGAAAACAATATCAACCGCTATCGGAGCCAGATGGACCGGATCGGCTTCAGTTTCGACTGGTCCCGTGAAGTCCGCACCTGTGACCCCTCCTATTACAAGTGGACCCAGTGGGCGTTCCTGAAAATGTTTGCTTCCTGGTATGACAACAGCCTCGGCAAGGCCCGGCCCATCGCCGAACTGGAAGCCCTGTTTGCCCGGGAGGGGAGCCGGGGCGCCGATGCCGCCTGTACGCAGGAGTTGGATTTCAGCGCTTCCGAGTGGCTCGCCTTCGACGAGAAGAAAAAATCCGAAGTCCTGATGAATTACCGGATTGCCTACCAGGGAGAGACCACGGTCAACTGGTGTCCCGCCCTCGGCACGGTGCTGGCCAACGACGAGGTGAAGGAGGGGGTTTCCGAGCGGGGCGGCTATCCGGTGGAACAGAAGAAAATGACCCAATGGCAGTTGCGTGTGTCCGCCTATGCGGGCCGCCTGCTCGACGATCTCGCGGATCTCGACTGGACGGATTCGCTCAAGGACATGCAGCGCAACTGGATCGGCCGCAGCCAGGGTGCCGAAATGGTCTTCAAGGCCGTCAACGGCGACAAACAGTATGACATGACCATCTTTACCACCCGTGCGGACACGGTGTTCGGCGTGACCTTCATGGTCCTGGCCCCGGAGAGCGAATGGGTGGACAAACTCACGACGCCGGAGCAGGCGGCCGCCGTTGCGGACTATCTCGCCGAGGTCAAGAAAAAGACGGAGCGGGAGCGCATCTCGCAGACGCACAAGGTGACCGGTGTCTTTTCCGGCTCTTATGCCATCAATCCGCTGACCGGTGCGAGGGTCCCCGTGTGGATTTCCGAATATGTCCTTTCCGGCTATGGGACGGGGGCCATCATGGCGGTGCCGGCGCACGACAGCCGCGACTACGCCTTTGCCAAACATTTCAACCTGCCCGTCATCCCCCTCATCGAAGGCTGCGATGTAAGTGAGCAGAGTTTCGACGCCAAAGAAGGCGTCATGTGCAACAGCGGCTTCCTCAACGGGCTGACGGTCAAAGAGGCGATTCCGGCGGCCATCGACTATGTCGAGGCGCACGGCATCGGCAAGCGCAAAGTCAATTATCGCCTGCGTGACGCGATTTTCTCCCGCCAGCGTTATTGGGGAGAGCCCTTCCCGATTTATTTCAAGGAGGGCATCGCGACCCCGATGGATGAGTCCTCCTTGCCTCTGGAACTGCCCTCCATCGGCAACAACTACAAACCGACGGAGGCAGGAGAGCCGCCTTTGGCCCGCGCACAAGGCTGGGAGGTGGACGGCTGGCCCATCGAGAAAAATACGATGCCCGGCTTTGCCGGTTCCAGCGCCTACTACCTGCGTTATATGGATCCGCACAACGACAGTGCGCTCGTCAGCCGCGAGGCGGATGAATACTGGCGCAATGTGGACCTGTACATCGGCGGGACGGAGCACGCGACCGGTCACCTGATTTATTCCCGTTTCTGGAACAAATTCCTCTATGACCTGGGTTATGTCTGCGAAAAGGAGCCCTTCAAGAAACTGATCAACCAGGGAATGATCCAGGGACGGAGCAATTTCGTCTATCGCATCAAAGGCACCAACACCTTCGTCTCCCTCGGCCTGAAGGACCGGTACGATACGACCGAACTGCATGTGGATGTCAATATCGTTCACAACGACAAACTGGACCTCGAAGCCTTCAAGGCCTGGCGTCCGGACTTTGCCGATGCCGAGTTTATCCTCGAAGACGGAGAGTATGTCTGCGGCTGGGCCGTCGAGAAGATGAGCAAATCCATGTACAATGTCGTCAATCCCGATATGATTTGCGACACCTACGGCGCCGACACCCTCCGCCTGTATGAGATGTTCCTCGGTCCGCTGGAGCAGAGCAAGCCCTGGGACACCAAAGGCATCGACGGCATCTCCCGTTTCCTCAAGAAGGTCTGGCGCATGTTCTACGACCGGGATGCCTTTGTCGTCACGGACGAACAGCCCACGCCCGCACAACTCAAGAGCCTCCACAAACTCATCGGAAAAGCCCGCGAGGATATCGAGAACTTTTCCTACAACACCACGGTGAGCGCCTTTATGATTGCGGTGAATGAGTTGGGCGACTGCCACAGCCGCGCCATCCTCGAACCGCTGGTCATCGTGCTCTCTCCCTTCGCCCCGCACATTGCCGAAGAACTGTATCATGCGCTGGGCCATGAAGAAAGCGTCAGTTATGCCGCTTTCCCCGAATACCGGGAAGAGTACACCCGCGAAGACAACTGCACCTATGCCGTCTCTTTCAACGGCAAGACGCGTTTTACCGTCGAACTGTCCAAGTCGCTTGCTCCCGCCGCCGTGGAGGAGCATGTGCGTTCACTGGACCAGACGGCCCGGTATGTGGGTGACGGTCAGATTGTAAAAGTGATTGTCGTTCCCGGAAAAATCGTCAATGTCGTCGTCCGTTGACCGTTCTTTTCCGGCTCCGAAAAGTTGCAAATTCACAACAAAATCGGAAAAAATGTAAAAAAAAAGAAAAAAGGTCAAGAAAAACAAATTCTTTTCCAAAGGGGTCGCCAAAATCTTTCAAGCGACCCTTTTCCTTTCTAATTTTGTATAAAAACGGCCTATGGAAAGGGAAGGATTATTGTTTGTTTTTATGACGGAGCGTTCGCTGTGCTTGTTGTTTGCCGCCCTCATACTTGTCATTCTGCTGCGCCTGGTCATCAAGTCGGATGGCTCTTTGGTTTCTTGTTTCGGATTTCCGCTTTTGAAATCGGTGGTGATGTTCTCCGCCGTCCTCCAGTCTTTGTTTTTATTCCTGGCGAGTTATTCCCGTCCGGCTTTCATGACGGCATTGCTGCTGATTTCCATGATGCTGCTCGTGTTGCGGCCGGATTATGTCCACCATTCTCCTCCGGTGTCCGTGCTGTGTCTGATGGGGATGGCGCTTTTCCCGGTGGCGCATTTGAGCCCGCGTCCCGATGTGCAGGTCTGCCTTGCGTTTGCTTTTATCCTGCTGGCCTCCGCCGTCGAATATGGCTTCACCGCCTGGTTTCTCCGGCACCGGATCTCGGATGTCCGCCTGGCACAGGTGTCGGTGATGGCCGAGACGCAGGGTTTCAAACTGGTCGCCGTCTCATTGTATGCTTTGTCCTTGTTGGGCTGGTATCTGGGCTGGTCGGTGACCGGACGGATCCTGCTGCTGATGGATGTGCTGTATGTGGCTTTCGTCGCCTGGTTGTGCTGCCTGCGGCCCGGGCAGTTTTTCCGTCCCGTTCCGCTTGATCTTCTGCGCAAGGCCCTGCTCAAGAATTTCGGGACGGAAATCCTGCTGGGGATGGAGCGGGACAGCAGCGGACAGGGCATTTACCAAAGACTGTGCCGGTATTTTGAAACGGAAAAGCCCTATCTCGATCCGGATCTGACCATCGGAGCCGTTTCGCGGACCCTGTTTACCAACAAAGTCTATCTGGGGCGGGCGATCAAGCATTACGCCCAAGTCAATTACTCGCGCTTTGTCAACCGTTACCGGGTACGGCATGCGCAGAAACTCTTCCGCGAGAACCACAATCTCAAAATCACGCAGTTGTGCTTGATGTCGGGATTCAAGACCCGGGCGACTTTCGTGACCGCTTTCCACTTGGAAACCGGCGAAAATCCCAAGGAGTGGTGTGATTTTGTCCGTTCAAAAGCCAAATAATTGTTATATTTGTAAAAATATGGTATCATGGCAGACGAAAAGATTATATTCTCGATGAACGGGGTGGGAAAAATCCTCCCCCACAACAACAGGGTTATCCTGAAGGATATTTACCTGTCTTTCTTTTATGGTGCGAAAATCGGCATCATCGGCTTGAACGGCTCCGGCAAATCGACCTTGATGAAAATCATCGCCGGCGTAGAGAAGTCTTATCAGGGCGAGGTGGTCTGGGCGCCGGGCTACAGTGTGGGATATCTGGAACAGGAGCCGCAGATGGATCCCGACAAGACCGTCCTGGAAGTCGTACAGGAAGGCGTGCAGGAAGTCATGGATATCCTGAAGGAATACGAGGAGGTCAACCAGAAGTTCTGCGAGCCTCTTTCGGATGATGAAATGAACGCGCTCATCGAGCGGCAGGGTGAGTTGACCGAGAAGATTGAACATTGTGACGGCTGGGAAATCGACGCCAAACTGGAGCGGGCGATGGATGCCTTGCAGTGTCCTCCGCCGGACGCCAGGATTTCGACCCTCAGCGGCGGCGAGCGGCGGCGCGTGGCGCTGTGCCGGCTCTTGCTGCGCCAGCCCGACGTGCTGTTGCTCGACGAGCCGACCAACCACCTCGATACCGAGAGCGTGCAGTGGCTGGAAGCCCATTTGCAGCAGTACAAAGGCACGGTCATCGCCGTGACGCACGACCGCTATTTCCTGGACAATGTGGCGGGCTGGATTCTGGAACTGGACCGCGGTGAAGGTATCCCCTGGAAGGGGAATTACTCTTCCTGGCTCGATCAGAAGACCAAGCGCCTGATGATGGAAGAAAAGCAGGAAAGCAAGCGTCGCAAAACCCTTGAGCGCGAGTTGGAGTGGGTAAGGATGGCACCCAAGGCCCGCCAGGCCAAGAGCAAGGCCCGTCTGGGGGCGTACGAGAAACTGGCCAGCGAGGATGCCCTGCAGAAAGAGCAGAATCTGGAAATCTATATTCCCAACGGCCCGCGTCTGGGCGACAAGGTCATCTCTTTCAGCGGAGTGTCCAAAAGTTATGGGGACAAACTGCTGTATGAGGATCTTTCCTTCGTCTTGCCGCCTGCCGGCATCGTGGGAGTCATCGGCCCCAACGGGGCGGGCAAGACGACGCTCTTCCGCCTGATCATGGGCATCGAACAGCCCGACGCCGGTACCATCGACATCGGTCCGACCGTCAAACTGGCCTATGTGGACCAGCAGCATAAAAGCATCGATCCGGACAAGACGGTCTATGAGACGATTGCCGACAACTCCGAGTTTGTCCGTCTGGGCAACCGCGAAATCAATGCACGGGCCTATGTCTCGCGTTTCAATTTTTCCGGCGCCGACCAGGAGAAACTTTGCGGTATTCTCTCCGGCGGCGAACGCAACCGGCTGCATCTGGCCCTGACTTTGAAGGACGAGGGCAATGTGCTCCTGCTGGACGAGCCGACCAACGATGTGGATGTCAATACCATCCGGGCTTTGGAGGAGGGTCTGGAGCGCTTTGCGGGCTGTGCGGTGGTCATTTCTCACGACCGCTGGTTTCTCGACAGGATCTGTACCCATATCCTCGCTTTTGAAGGGGATTCGCAGGTGTATTTCTTCGAGGGCAGTTATTCCGAATATGAACAGAACAAGAAGATGCGGCTGGGTGCCGATGCGACGCCCAAGCGTTTCAAATATAAGAAACTCGTTTAGGTCCCATGAGGTATTTTGAACTTCCCGCAGATTTTGATGTGCAGGAGCGGGGACGGAGGGCCCGGGAGAATTTCCGCAAGGGCTACAACTGCGCCCAAAGCGTCGCGCTGGCATTTGCCGATGTCCTGCCTGTCGATGAACAGACGATAAAGACGGCCCTTTCGGGCTTTGGCGGCGGGATGGCCCGCCTGCGGGAGTTGTGTGGCTGCGTGAGCGGGATGGCTTTCGTGGCCGGCTTCATGCTTCCGGCCGTCCATCCCGAAGTGATGGAGGAGCGGAAGGCCAATTATGCCCTGGTGCAGAAACTGGCCGGGGCTTTCCGGGACGATTTCGGCTCGCTCGTGTGCCGGGATTTGCTGGAATTGCGCAAAAATGCCAAAATCGAATCGCCGGCTCCCTCCGAGCGCACGCCCGAATACTATGCCAAGCGTCCTTGCGAGCGGCAGATCGGCCGGGCGGCTGAAATCCTCGCCACGGAACTGATGGCGGAGTGAGCGTGATGAACGAACAAAGATTGATGAACAGATAAAGATGAAAAAGATTGTACGATACGGCATCCGCTCCGTCAAATATTTTATCTATTGCGGTCTCTTTCTGGTCGTGGTACTCTATGTCCTTTCCTTGCTCGGGATGGTCGAATGGGATGTGGACGCCCTGTTCGATGACGGCATCAAGTCCGTCTGGAAAATCATCGCGATGCTCGCGGCCATCGCATTCATTTACCCCTATGTCGGTTTCCAGGCCCGGACGGCCATGATTCGCGGCAGTTGGGCCGAGCGTCGGGATGAATTTGTGGCCGTGATGCAAGAAAAAGGCTATGTCCTTGTCCGCGAGACGGAGGACGGTGCCGTCTTCCGCCGCCGGGGCCTTCTGTCCCGTCTCACCCGCATGTTGGAAGACGAGATTGTCGTCACCCAGGCTTTCGGCGGCTTTGAACTGGAAGGCCTGCGCAAAGACATCGTCCGTCTGACGATGCATCTGGAGTATCAGTTGGGAGAAAAAGAAGAGCAGACGGCCGATTAGAACAGCGTCGGCTCAAGTTGTTTTACATGGAAACTTTTGCGGTGCCAGGGTGTGAGCCCGAATTTCCGGATGGCTTCGATGTGGTCGGGGGTCGGATAGCCCATGTTCCGCTCCCAGCCGTACTGCGGATATTCCCGGGCTAACTGGATCATGTATTCATCGCGCCAGGTCTTGGCGAGGACGCTGGCAGCGGCAATGCTGGCGTAGGTGGCGTCTCCCTTGACGATGCAGGCATAGGGTATCTTTTCTTCCAGCGGGTAGAAGCGGTTGCCGTCCACCAGGAGGAAATCGGGTCGGACGCTCAGGCGGCGGACGGCCCGTTGCATACCGGTGATGGAGGCATGGAGGATGTTGAGGCGGTCGATCTCTTCGGCGCTGACAGCTTCCACGGCCCAGCTGACCGCTTCTTTTTCAATGACTTCGCGCAGTATGTCGCGGTCTTTGCGGCTCATCTGCTTGGAGTCGTTGAGCAGGGGGTGACGGAAGTCCGGGGGGAGGATGACGGCGGCGGCATAAACCGCGCCGACCAGCGGGCCGCGTCCGGCTTCGTCCAGACCGGCCTCCAGGCGTCCTTCTTCCATACAGGAAGCCAGGGAAATGAGTTGCTTGCCCATCGCCGGACTGGAAACTACTGCGGCCGGGCCGGCAGGATGCGCCCCTGGGCTGCGGCGTACCGGCCGGGAATCTCGCCGCCGCAGTCGTACAGGATGTATTGGGCCACGATGTCGGTGTCGGACTGGGCGAGCCGTTCCAGGATGCGGCAGCCGCTCAGCGCCGGGTTACCGTCCCCTCCGCCCAGCATGTAGTCGCTTACGGCGACGCTGTAGTGCCGTTCATCCGCCAGTTCATGGTAACTCCCGTCGGCCTGCCGGACTTCAATGCGGCTTATCCGGGAGCCCGCTTCGTCTTTCCGGGTCCGGGAAAGGGTGTATCGCAGTCCGGATACCTGGATGAAGCCTCCGTTCTCCTCCGGATAGAGCCGGAGACTGTTTTCCAGCACTTGGCGGATTTGCCGGCCGCTGGCCCATATCTTACAGACGGCATTGTGGTAGGGAAGGGCATCGAACAGGCTGCGGTAGGTGAGGGGGCCGGCCGGAATGTTCTCCCGCAGGCTGCCGCCGTTGATCAGGCCGATTTCCGCCTGACCGGCCTGGCGGAGGGCGTCGCTGACCAGATCCCCGAGGTTGGTCTCCTGGTTGCGGACCAGCCGGTGACCGCATCCGTCGTCGGCGAGCAGGTCAAAGTCACTGTGGCCGATGTCCTTTTTCAGGATGCCGTCCGTCAGGGTCGAGATGCTGTCCAGGCTTTCCTGGACGGCCTGGCTGCGGTAAGGGATGTCCGCCGTGGGCAGGGTCTGGTGGCAGATGTTCCCGTCGGGCCTGATGACCAGTTTGCCGATGTGGCTGAATTTGCTGCCGCACTGGACCAGCAGGACTGCATTCCCGTTCGCGTCAGGGATATAATCTTCGGGAATCAGCGCGTGGTTGTGTCCGTCCAGCACGACATCGATTCCGTGCGTGGCGGCCACGATGCTGCGGCTGTTCACATCCGTATCTTTGCAGGGGCGGTCGCCCAGATGCGAGAGCAGGATGACATAGTCCGCTCCTTGGGCGCGCGCTTCATCAATGCTGTTTTGCAGCACCCGGGCCAGACGGGCTTCGCTCAAGTCATATAATTGACGCCCGTTTCCGCCATAAAAAGCGTAGGCTTCCGAATAGATGGCCTGCGGAGTGGTCGCACCGATCCAGGCGATGCGCTTGTTGCCGGCCCGGCTGATCCGGCAGGCGGGAAAGAGGCGTTGCGGAGGCAGTTTTCCGCTCGTGTCCAGTTGCATCAGATTGGCGCAGACCATCGGACAGCCGAGCCGGCCGGGCCCGCAGAGTTCCTGCATGCGTTGCATGCCGTAGTCAAATTCGTGGTTGCCCGGCACCATGACATCATACCGGACTTTGCGGATGACATCGACGGGGTAGCGGCCCATCGAGAGCGTGCCCATCGCACCGCCCTGCAAAAAATCGCCGGAAGAGACCGTGAACACATGGGCCGTGTCCGCCGCTGCCACCGCATCCCGCAAGCCGGCGAAGACAGCATAGCCCTCGAGTGCGCAGTGGGCGTCATTTTCGTGTAAAATGACGATGGATTTTTCCTTCTGTCCGCAGGAGGCGCACAGGGTCAGCAGGGCCAGGATGCCGCCGGCGGTTTTTCTCAAACGCTTCATCTTTTTGGATTATCGTACAAATTTACGCGAAAAAAGATTTATTTTTGCGCGTTTAACGTCGAATTGTTTTTGAAAATGAAAAATATCGTCATCAGTCCGCGGAAAATCATCCGCTTTTTTACGCAACTGGTCAGCATGAAAGATGATTTGGAACAGGCGGAAACCGCGTCTGCCATCCGCAACAATGTTCCCTTTCGGGGCGCCAATGTCTTCATCCTCGCCTTTGCCATCGTCATCGCTTCGGTCGGCCTGAATGTCAATTCGATTCCCGTCATCATCGGCGCGATGCTCATTTCTCCCGTCATGGGGCCGATCCTGGGTTTCGGATTCGGTCTGGGAACCCTTGACCGGGATTTGGTGGTGGATTCGCTCAAGAATCTCGCCGTCATGGTGGGAATCAGCATCCTGGCGTCCACGCTCTATTTTTTGCTGAGCCCCCTCAGTCTGGAAAATCCGACGGAGTTGCTCGCCCGCACCAATCCTACCATTTACGATGTCCTCATCGCTTTCTTCGGCGGACTGGCCGGCATTCTGGAAAATTCCCGCAAAAACAAGGGCACGGTCCTCTCGGGCGTAGCCATCGCGACGGCATTGATGCCGCCGTTGTGTACGGTCGGTTACGGCATCGCCGTCTGGAACTGGTCCTATGTCAGCGGTGCTTTCTACCTTTTTGTCATCAACAGCATCTTTATCGCGCTGGCGACCTTTCTGGGCGTCAAATATCTCAAATATCCCGTCGTGTCCGATTCGCTGGGCGGCAGATACCGCATGAAGCCCGGCATGGTGACGCTCATCTTGATCGTGATTGTCGTTCCGAGCCTGATCTCCGCATTCAACATTGTCAAAGAAAGCAACTTCAAAATCAATGCGGGCAAAGTGGTCCGGGAGAACAAAGCCCTGGGCAAAGGATTTATCTATGACCACAAGGTGGACATGACGACCCGGCCGGCTACCATCGAATTGTATTTCGCCGGCGAAGCCTTGACGCCCGCCGACCGGGAGCGTCTGTATGCCAGTGCGGAGCGATACGGTATCACGCGCTCGCAGATCATCCTGAAAGACGATGCCTCCGTGAGCCGCGAATTTATGTCCGAGTCGGAAATCATCAAGAACATCACCGCCTCCAGCGAGAAACAGCAGCGTGCTTTGGGCGATACGATTGTCAGCCTGCGGGGACGCCTGGATGCGTACCGCTCCAAGGACATGCCCGTGGAAAGCATTGCGGGTGAGTTGTCGGCCCAGTATCCGATGGTCACGGACCTGACGCTCGTGCGGGGTGCCGCCTATAAGATAACTCCTGTCGATACCGTCATGGTGCGGCAAGAGGCTTCCGGGGCCGTTTCCCGGCCGGTCCTGTCCGATGCGGATGCCATAGTCGCGCTGGTCGGCCTGAACGCCCCGCTGGCCGAAGGAGACCTCGACCGCATCAGCCGCTGGCTGGCCGTCCGTCTGGAGGTGGCAAAAGTGCAGGTACTGGTGGCCGGATCCTCCGGCGGGGCGGAGTAGCGGCCGCGCCCTACAGGCGCTCCAGCGCAAAAACGGCCATTTCCCTGACCCGGGCTTTGTAGTCGGGGTTGGCATTCTTGTGATGCCGGTTGGCGATGGCGCAGCAGAGGGTGCCCGCATTGTGCCCGAGCAGCGCTCCCAGGCCGGCAATGGCCGAACTTTCCATCTCGATATTGGTGATGCGATGTCCCTCGCAGGAGAAAGACTCGAATTTTTCCAGCATGGACGGGATGGCCGGATGCAGGCGGACCTGGCGTCCCTGGGGACCGTAGAAACCCGGGGCGGAGAGCGTCATTCCGAAAAATGTTTCGCTGCCGCGGAAGCGGGCGGTCATCTCTTCTCCCGCCTTGACGAAATAAGGCCAGGTGAGACCGTCTTTCCAGCCGCAGTGGGCCATGAAAGCCTCTTCGTAGTCTTTCAGCGCCACCTTGTCGCGTTCTTCGTACCAGCCCAGCAGACCGTCACAACCAATGGATATTTCAGAGAAAATGAAAGCGCCTAGCGGGATATCCGGCTGAACGGCGCCGCAGGTGCCGATACGCAGGATGTTCAGGCGGGTCTTCCCGGCCTTTTCCTCCCGCGTGTTGAAGTCGATATTGACCAGCGCATCCAACTCGGTCATCACGATATCGACATTGTCCGTACCGATGCCGGTGGACAGGACGGAGATGCGTTTGCCTTTGTAACTACCTGTCGTGGAGAAAAACTCCCGGTTTTCTTTGTGACACTCGATGGAGTCGAACAGGGAAGAAACCATGCCCACGCGGCTGGGATCTCCTACGAGGATGACCTGCGGGGCCAGTTCTTCGGGACGCAGGTGCAGGTGAAACACGCTGCCGTCGGGATTGAGGATGAGTTCGGATTCTGCGATGCGCATAAGGGTTCAGTTTGGTAACGGGGCATGCGCGTTCTGCGCATGCCGGGACCAAAGTTCGCAATATTTCCTGAAATATCCATCTTCATTGGAGAAAAAATCTTACTTTTGTAATTCTAAACATGGATCAATTATGTGGCAGAGAATACAGACTTTGTACCTGGGCCTGGCCGCCGTCCTGACTTTGTCCCTCTTTTGGGTCAATGTCGCACGCATCCTGGGGCCGGAGGGTGAAGTGGAGTTGGTCGGCTTTTGTGACAAGTCTCTTTATTTGTATCTGGTCATCGCTTGTCTTGCGGCCAATCTGGCGGCTTTTTCCACCTACCGGCTGCGCATCTTGCAGTTGCGCCTGGCCGTGGTGTCCGCCTTGTTGTACCTGGGCCTGCAAGGGGTGGTGGCCTATGATTTCTTCTTCAACCGCCCGCAGCAGATGGTCTTCCTCCTTCCGGCCGTCTTCCCCCTGGTGTGCGCGATACTGGATGCGCTGGCCGTCCGCAATATCTTTTTGGACGAGGCGATGGTGCGGTCGAGTTACCGGCTGCGTCAGGGAGCCCGGCGCCGGCGCAATGAGCGACGGAAGGAGCAGCGCAAGCGCTGAGACGGATTTTGAAACACTTAAACGCTATATTATGGAAAATAGAGTCGTCGTTACCGGCCTTGGCGCGGTCACACCGATCGGAAATGATGTGAAGACATTTTGGAAAAACCTGCAGGCGGGTGTCTGCGGGATTGATGTCATCAAGAGTTTTCCGACGGATGACCTGCCGTCCAAAGTGGCGGCCGAGTTGAAAGATTTCGACCCTGTCGCCCTCGGCCTGGACCTCCCTTTCGTCCGCAAGCAGGACCGTTTCACCATCCTTGCCACCCTGGCTGCCGAGCAGGCGCTGCGCATGAGCGGCCTGAAAGCCGCCCGTGAAGGGGAGAGCGGCGGCAACATCGACCCCTTCCGCCTGGGTGTCTATATGGGCAGCGGCGTCGGTGGATTTTTCCAGCAATATACCGAATCGGTCAAGATGTACACGGTCGGAGCCCAGATGGTGGCCCCTACTTTCATCACCAAGATGATAGCCAATATCGCGGGCGGCAACATCGCCATCCGCAACAATG